>CALFYN010000337.1 GCA_937952345.1 uncultured Acidobacteriota bacterium | reverse complement strand
CAGCGATACCTATGTGCCGCAGGACGTGGACTACCCGGCGCTCAAAGTGGACGTCGACCGCATGCGCGCCTCCAAACTCGGGCTTCATCAGCGGGAGATCATGCAAAACATCGTTACGGCGCTCACCAGCAACCAGATGATCGCCCCCAGCTATTGGGTGGATCCGAAGAGCGGAAACGACTACATGCTCACTGTCCAATATCCCGAATTTCGCGTCGAGAATATCGAAGGGTTCCGCGCCATCCCCTTGCGCGCTTCGAGCCAACAGCGCTCCGTGCGCCTGGATGCGGTCACCAATATCCAGCGCATACACGCTCCCACCGAGGTGGACCATTATCAGTTCCGGCGCGTCATCGACATTTTCGTGCGCACGGCGGGCGAGGATCTCAGCCGCGTCGCCAATCACATCGACAAGATCGTGGCGGAAACAAAACTACCGCTCAATGTTCGTGTGACGATGCGCGGCATGGTGCAGGGGATGCGCGATTCCTTCCGCAGCTTTGCGTTCGGACTAGGGCTGGCGCTGGTGCTGCTCTACCTGGTGCTGGTGGCGCAATTCCGTTCCTTCGTCGACCCGATGATCATCCTGCTCGCGGTCCCGCCCGGGTTGATCGGCGTCATCGCCGTGATGAACACCACCGACACGACACTAAACGTCATGTCGCTCATGGGCCTGGTCATGCTGGTCGGCATTTCCGTATCGAACAGCATCCTCATCGTCGAATTCACCCGCTCTCTTCGCGAGGAAGGAATGGGAGTGGGCGAAGCCGTCTTGACATCCTGCCGCATCCGATTGCGGCCCGTGCTGATGACTTCGCTGGCGACTATCATCGGATTGATCCCCATGGCCATGAAGCTGGGCGAAGGCAGCGAATCATTTGCTCCTCTGGCGCGCGCGATTGTGGGCGGGCTTTCCGTCTCCGTGTTGTTTACGGTGTTCCTGGTGCCGGCGGCCTACATTCTGGTGCACGGGCGCCGCAAGGAGGCCCGTGGATGAGAGCCGCGCTGATCCTGTTGTTGCCGCTTGCACTCCAGGCGCAGAATCCCATGCGCCTGACGTTGGATGAAGCCGAGAAACTTGCCCTGCAGAACCACCCGCGCATTGCCGCTTCGCGGTACCTGGCGCAGGCGGCGGCCGAGGTTCCCACCGAGATTCGCGGCTCGCAATTCCCCGTCTTCACCGGCGCCTTCTCCGGAGTCGGAACCGATGGTGGCAGCCGTATCGCCGCCGGCGCATTGAACAATCCTGTTCTCTATAGCCGCATTGGCTCCGGTGTGGCGTTGTCTCAAATGCTCTACGATTTCGGCCGCACCAGTGATCTCATCGAGACGGCTAAGTTGCGCGCGCAAGCGCAGGACCGAAACGTGAACCTTTCGCGCGACATCGTGATCCTCGATGTGCGCCGCGCCTATTTCTCCATTCTGCGCGCGGCTGCCCTCGTTCGCGTCGCCGAGGAAACGGTGAAAACGCGGCAGGTGCTGTTCGATCAGGTGCAGGAGTTGGCCCGGAACCGTCTCAAGTCCGATCTCGACGTACGCTTCGCCAGCGTCAATCTGGCGGATGCGAAGTTGCTCGTCGCCACCAGTCAAAATCAATATCAGGCAGCGCAGGCCGAACTCGCCGCGGCCATGGGTATTCCCCAGCCCCCCGCGATGGAGCTTGCCGAAGAGGCGATGCCCGGCGAGTTGCCCGATAGGGTGGATACGCTGCTGCCTGAAGCCCTGCGCAATCGCCCCGAGGCGCAGATTCTACGCCTGGAGCAGAGCGCGGCCGAACGCTTCGTTCGCGCCGAGCACAAGCTGCTCTTCCCCACCTTCGGAGTTACCGCGGCTACCGGCGTTGCACCCATCGCCGACGATGCCGTGCGCAAGCACTACGGCGGCATCGGGCTCAACGTGAGTATCCCCATCTTCAACGGCTGGCAGTTCCGCGCCCGCAGAAATCAGGCCGACTACCGCGCCAAATCCGTGGAGCGCCAGGTGAAGGATCTCGAAAACCGCATCGAGCGCGATGTGAAGACAGCCTATCTGGCGGCGCGCAACGCCGAGGAACGCATGAGCCTCACCAGCCAGTTGATGGAGCAGGCTCGTCTTGCCCTTGAACTGGCCCAAGGCCGCTATGAGCTTGGGCTAAGCTCCATCGTCGAACTGAGCCAGGCGCAGTTGAACATGACCACCGCCCAGATCGCTAATACCAACTCCCGTTACGATTACCAGTTGCAGCGTTCCGTTCTCGATTTTCAGATCGGCGCGCCCTGAGGACGGGAGTTTTCGAGCGAGCAGATCAAATCATAGAGTTGGTCAATTTGGTTCGATTTGTCCAAAACCGCGATTGCCCCCAGTTGCAGGCACCGGCTGACAGTGACCGGATCGACACTGTTGGAAAACACCACAATGGCCGTCTTCCTTCCCATGTGCTGCATTTTGCGGAGCACATCCTGACCCGCTCCGCTCCGCAGTCCTAGATCCAATACGACAACATCCGGCTGCAATCTCTCAACGCCTGCGATCGCATCGAACGCCGTGGCCGCTTCGCCTACTATCTGTGCGTTCTGTATTCTTAGCAGCAGATCGGTGATCTGCTGCCGTACAGATTCCGAGTCCTCCACCAAAAAAATCGTCACTTACCTCTCCGCACCTTCAGATTACGGGCGGACCAATCGGCGCGAAAGCAGAAATTTCTCAAAGAAAGGTAGGAATCTTACTACGAGTTTCCACACTTATGCCAGTATTTTGCGGACGACGTTTCCAGCGACGTCCGTCAAACGGAAATCGCGGCCCTGGAAGCGGTATGTCAGCTTCTGGTGATCGATGCCCAACAGGTGCAACATGGTGGCGTGGAGATCGTGCACGTGCACCTGATCCTGCACCGCATGGAATCCGATGTCGTCGGTTTCCCCGATGGTTTGCCCCCGCTTGGTGCCGCCGCCGGCAACCCAGGTGGAATACGCGTCAATGTGATGATTGCGTCCCACGGCTTGCCCCTTCTCGCCGTCGCTGAGCGGTGTGCGGCCGAACTCGCCGCCCCAAATGACCAGCGTCTGATCCAGCAATCCGCGCTGTTTCAGATCCTGCACCAATGCTGCTGACGGACGGTCCACTTCGCGGCACACTTTTTCCATCCCCGTCTTGATGGAAGCATGGTGATCCCAGTCCGTGTGATAGACCTGCACGCAACGCACCCCACGTTCCACCAGGCGCCGCGCCAGAAGGCAGTTGTTGGCGAAGGAAGTCTTGCCGGGTTCGGCGCCGTAGAGTTCCAGCGTCGCTTTCGACTCGCCGGCGAGATTCATCAGGTCCGGCCCCGAAGTCTGCATGCGGAATGCGGTTTCGTACGCGGCGATGCGCGTTGCGATCTCGTCATCGCGGGTTTCTTCAAAGCGCAACGTGTTCAGATCCCGAATCGCCGCCAGCGCGCGTTCCTGGCGCGACGGCGTGACCCCGGGCTGCGATTGCAGATTGAATACCGGCTCGCTGCCGGGCAGAAACGGCACGCCCTGGTAGGCGGTGGGCAGGAAGCCCGAACCCCAGATCAATGGTCCATTACGAGGACCACGGGGGCCGCTTTGCAATGCCACGAAGCCGGGAAGATTGTCGGCTTCCGATCCCAAGCCGTAAGTAATCCACGCGCCCATCGATGGCCGCCCCGGCACGATGGACCCCGTATGCGCGAAGACCTTCGCCGGCGCGTGATTGAAGTTCTCCGTCTTCATCGTATTGATGACCGTGATGTCATCCACCGTCGCCGCAATGCGAGGCAGCAATTCCGAAATATAGGTGCCCGCCTGCCCGTGCCGCGTAAATTTCCAGGGCGAACCAAGCATCTTCTGATGCGCCATCCGTTCCATGAACGCAAACCGCTTGCCTTTCATGAAACTTTCCGGCGGCGTCTGCCCATCGAGTTCCTGCAACTTCGGCTTGTAGGCGTACATGTCGAGATGCGACGGACCGCCCGCCATGAAGAGATAGATCACGCTCTTGGCTTTCGCCGGAAACTGCGGCGCTTTCGGCGCCATCGGATTCTTCACCGCCGCCGGCATGTGGCGCGCCAGCAAGGATGCCAGCGCCAGTTTCCCCACGCCCACTCCGCAATCGCGGAAAAAATGCCGCCGTGTTTCGAGCAGTGTCAGCCGGTCTTCGAAGGTCATCGTGTTTCTACTCTCGGGTGATGAATTCGTCCATGTTGAGGATGACGCGCGCCATGCTGGTCCACGCGGCCAGGTCGACGCGGTCTACACCTTCCGGCACCTTGGCCGGCAGGAGCTTCGAAGCCTCGTCCGGATGCGTGGCCAAGTCGTCGCGCTCGGCGGCCAGCAGCGACTGGAGCCGCTCCATTTCCTTGGCGCGCGGTTGCCGCGACAGCGCGATACGGAATGCATGCTCGAAGCGTTGCTGCGCCGGCGCTTCACGCACCAATCGCAAAGCGAACGCCTGTGCCATCTCGTGAAACGCCGTGTCGTTCATGAGCGTAAGCGCTTGCAGCGGCGTATTGGACCGCGTGCGCCGCGTGCACGTGATCATGCCGCCGGGTGCATCGAACACAATCAGCGCCGGATGCGGCGTCACGCGCCAGAAGAACGTGTACATGCCGCGCCGGTAACGATCCTCGCCCGCGGACGGCTTCCACACCTTCCTGATCTGGCTCGCCGACATTGCCGCTGCCGGTTGTGGCGGATACACGCTGGGGCCACCGACCTTCCGCGCCAGCAACCCGCTCGCCGCCAGTGAAACATCGCGCACGATTTCCGAATCCAGCCGCAAGCGCGTCTGGCGTGCCAGCAGCAGATTGCGCGGATCGGCTTCCATCAGTTCATCCCGCACCTCCGATGCCTGCCGGTACACCGCCGAGTTCAGAATCAGTTTGTGGATGTGTTTCCTGCTCCACCCCGATTCGACGAACTCCGCCGCCAGCCAGTTGAGCAGTTCCGGATGCGTCGGCGGCGTCCCTTGCGTCCCGAAGTCGTTCTCCGTTTCCACCAGGCCGCGTCCGAAATACTCCTGCCAGATGCGATTCACGGTCACGCGCGCCAGCAGCGGATTCGTCGGCGCAGTGAGCCACTTCGCGAAATCCAGCCGGTTCAGCGGCGCATCACCCCGCGGCAGCGCACCGAGAAACGCCGGCGTATTCGGATCCACACGGTCGCCCTTGTGCAGGTAATCGCCGCTCAGCAGAATGTGCGTTTCCCGCGGCGCAGGCAACTCCCGCTGGATCATCGAGCCTTCCAGCTTCTTCGGCAACAGCGTCTGCAGCCGTGCGATCTCGGCTTCGGTTTCCTTGACGAAAGGATCTTCCGCCGCGTTCTTGTGCTCGCGCTTGTAATCGGTGAGTTTTTCGTCCAATGTCACCAACTTCAGCAGCACCTCATCACGACGTGCGATGACATCGGGCGGTGCGAACTCCACCATCGGACCCTGTACGTGAATCAGATTGTTGAAACGCGCGTTGTAGCGCGGGCGATCCTCGCCCCAATCGTCGGTGCTGTTGAAGAAGGCGTAGAGCTGGTAGTATTCGCGATTGGAAATCGGATCGTACTTGTGGTCATGGCATCGCGCGCAGCCCACGCTGAGGCCGAGGAATACTGTGCCCGTGGTATCCACACGATCCACCACCGCTTCGGTGCGATACTGTTCGCGATCCGTACCCGCCTCAATCTGAATCGGCGAGTTGCGATGAAAACCCGTGGCGATCAACTGATCGTTAGAGGGGTTTGGCAGCAGGTCGCCGGCCAGTTGCTCCACCACGAAGCGGTCAAACGGCATGTCGCGTTGCGTCGCCTGAATCACCCAATCGCGGTAACGCCAGATCTGCCGCGGCTCATCGCGCGAGCCGCCATCGGAATCGGCATAGCGCGCCTGATCGAGCCAGCGCCGCGCCCAGCGCTCCCCGTAATGCGGCGAATCGAGCAGCTTCGCAATCCTTTGCTGCCATGCGTCGGGCCGCGTGTCGTTGACGAAATCGCGTAGCTCTTCCGGGGACGGCGGCAATCCTGTGACATCCAGAAACGCCCGCCGCAGCAGTGTTTCTTTAGCTGCTTCCGGCGACGGTGCGATGCCCGCCTGTTCCAGCCGCGCCAGAATGAAGCGATCCACCGGCGTGCGCGCCCATTGACCATTGCGCACCTGCGGAGGCGCGGGTCGTTTTACCGCTGAAAAGGCCCAATGATTCGGCTTCGCTGTGGTCTTCACGAACGCGTTTTCCGGCATATTCGCGCCGCCCGTAATCCAGCGCTCCAGCACAGCGATTTCCGCGGGCTTCATCTTGTAAGAGGGCGGCATCCGCAGATTCCCCTCCTGCCGGATCGCCTCCACCACGCGCGACGTGCCGCCGCCCCGCTTGCCGCCGCGCAGCAGTTCGCTACGAGTTGCCATGGAGAAATTGCTCATCTTGAGCTTCTGATTGTGGCAGCCGAGGCAATTGCGTTCCAGAATCGGCCGCACCTCGCGGTCGAACTCCGGAGACACCGATTGCTGTGCCGATAGAGCCGCTGTGAACACCAGCCAGTGAATCATGATGGTCGCTTGGGCTTTATCTTTTCGCAGTGCGGCGGTCGAGTCAAGTTGCCGGCCGGCGCCACTTAGTTCCCCTTCTTGAGAAACGCCACCAGCCAATCCTGCACCAGCGCGACCTGCTCGGGAACGGTGTTATGTCCGGTCTCCAGCGCGAGCACAAGCTTCTTCGATCCGGCAATGACGTTATAGGCCGAATACATCGATGTCGGCGGGCACGTTTCGTCGTTGAAGCCCCACGTATACAGGCCAGTCGCCTTTACGCGGCGCGCGAAGTTCACCACGTCGTAGTAACGCGTGGTTTCGATTTTGTCCGGCGAGCGGTGCGCCATACGCCCTTCCGTGGCGCGGAACATATGCGGCCAGCCGCCGGCGCGATTCTGCAGGTAGCCCGTGACATCGGAGAGCGCCGGATACAGCGCCGCCAGGCCCTTCACGCGCGGATCCAGCCCCGCCGTGACAATCGACAGCGCCCCGCCCTGGCTGCCGCCTGTCACCGCCAGATTCGCTCCGTCCCACTTCGGATGGCTCGTAAGAAAATCGTTGGCACGCACGCAGCCGAGGTAGACGCGGCGATAGTAGTAGCGCTCGCGGTGATCGAGACCGAACGTATTGTAGTTCGCCAACGCGCCCGCCCCCAGCGAGTCATACACGGATTGCTCCATCGTAACCGGGATGCCGTGAATCCCCACCTGCAGCGTGATCACGCCTTTGCCCGCCATCTCCGCGAGGCCCCGATAGGGCCGCACTCCCGCTCCCGGCACGCTCAGCAACGCCGGATACTTGCCGGGCGCCTTCGGCTCACACAGCACGCCATAAAAACGCGACGGCACATTCCCCATGCCGACGTTCTGCAGATTCACCTGATAGCAATCGGCGAGGGCGTTCCCGTAATCGGGCAGCGGGGTGATCTTCGCGTCGATGGGCAACTTGGCCAGCGCGGCTTTTCCCTCCGCCCAGAAAGCGTCGAAGTCCGCCGGATCCTGCTGCGTGGGTTGGATGCGCTCGGGTTGAAACGCCGCTGTGGCCAGCCCGCGATACGTCTTCCCGTTCCGTTCCACCGTCGCGATGCATCGCAGAAAGCCCGGCTCTTTCATCGTGCCGCCTTCGACAACCAGCCCTTCGGCTGTGAGCGTCGCGGTCTTCTCCGTTCGCGGAGCCATCATCTCCGGACCAATACGGTAGGTCACCTGCACTCCGCTCAGCGGATGCCCGTCCTGCACGGCCACGATGCGAAAGCGCACCGGTTGGCCGGGCTGATAACTCCAGTCAGAGCGGTCCGTGGACACGCGGACTTGAATCGTGCCGATGCGATCCTGTGCGAGCATCGGCAACGCAAGAAAGGACAACAGAGCGAGGCGTAGCATGACCTATCACGATACCGCAGTCCTGTCTTTCTTTCTGTCGATGCTGAGCGCAAACTCCGGCCCCCACACAACCAGGATCAGGATTTGAACCGCCGCGCTCCATGCCATCGAGGCGACGGAAAACTCCCAATAATGTTCCCTGGCCGGGCCAATCTCACCCACCGCGAATCCCAACGCGGCAAGCACCAGCAAGCCGGAGGCAACCTTCGAGATGACGCGAAACAGAGTCCATCCGCGCGCCGGCCAGAACGCATAAGCGGCAGGAATCGAGATCACGCCGAGCAGTGTCCACTTGATCACGGACGCCATGCGCATCCGCGACAATGCGTCCGCGGGGAGCGCCGCTTGCGCCAGCGCGTCCAGCCCGTGCAGGTTCTCCATTACATCCATTACCCCGGCGCCAAGCCCCAGTACGATCAGCGTCGCCGAGGCGAGATTCGCTTTGCTCCACCCCTTGCCTTTGGCGAACAGCATCCAGCCGAGCAGCGCAAACGTCAGGCTATATGCCGCGATAAACGGATAGTCGCGGTGGAATTGCGTCTGCATCGGAATCCGGTTCCGTCCCTTTTCGCCCAGCACCATCGCCGCCTCCTCCGGCGACATGGCCAATTCAAAGGCGATCACCGGTTCGGAAAAATTCCTGTACAGATCCACATCCCGATCGATCCCGGAACCCGAAATGTTCGACACCGCCCCAAGTTGCGCCAGCAGGCCAATCAGTATCCACGATGATGTGCGCCGGAACCACGCCGATACGGACAAGCGCCACAGGCTCCAATCCGGTGGCCAATCGAAAAGCGCGTTCCAGATGCTCATTGGCACGCCTCCCCATACAGAAACTTCTGGATTTCGCATGTCGCCCCGCTTTGCACGAACTTCCGCCATTCCTCGCGGATATCGTTCTTCTGGCTCTCCAGTAAATGCCACGAAAGCGGCGCCCTCGGATCGGAGTTGGGAACCCGTGCCAGCAGCAAATCCACTCCGCGGTGCCGCAACAATTCCTGCAACATTTGTTCTTCGGTCTGGTTGCGACCACCCTGCGATGCCCCGCGCATATGCGCCAGTGTGAACGCCGGCGCCAGCAATTGAAAGAACCAACCCCGTTCGCCCTGTGCCGCCTGCTCGCCCGCCGGCGCGCCCATGATCTTCAACAGCAGCACCTTCCGGCGAGGCGCGTCTTTATCCTGTGGCGGAAATGCGTCCATCAGAAAATCGACTGCCGATGCGATCCCGTCGTTATCGTAATAGCCCCCATCGGCCATGTGGTAGCGCAGCCCACGCCTTACCGGATAGTCGATGCGCGCCACCGGGCTCACATAAGGAAACGTCGCCGACAGGCGCGCCGCCGTCGCCGCCTTGATGTCGCGTCCATAGCGCCCGTACAGCGCATAGAAATCCCTGCGGCCGGGTACGTTGCCGAGATCCACCGTGGCCGCCACCATGCGCTCGCCCGTTTCCACCACCGTCGCATTGAAGATGTGCGCCGGACGTTTCCCACTCCTCGCTTCTTCACGCCACGCCGCCAGTGTCAATGCCCGCTGTGGCTTTGCAATGTAGCGCTCCCAAGCCTCTTCCAGCATGCGTCCCCGGTCGGGGCGCAGATGCCCCAGCGGCGGCAGCGCCGAACGCACCAGATCGTTGAACACCAGTCCCAGCGCCGCATAGTCCAGACTCGATGCCATCGCCGCATCCACAATCTTCTGTTCGCGGTCGAACTTCCCGTCCCGGAATGCGTGGCTGTAATAAAGCGTCCCCACGCTGCCGCCCGACACGGAACTGATCAGCCGTACCATCTTTGAAAACGGCACACTGCGGCCCGCGAAGCGCTCTTCCAGTCCATCCAGCACCTGCGCCGCCCATGCTCCGGCCTGTATGCCGCCACCGGAAGCGCACACCACCACAATGGGCATTGCCGACTTCCCGGCAACCTCCATCGGAGTCACACGCGGCAGCGGAGGCGGCAGGGCAGCCGAAGGAAACGTGTAATCGCTCTCGGGCCACTGCGCGCCGAAGATCAGGATTGCGGCCACGGGAATCAGCACCGGAACGCGAAAACGGTCCAGCCAGAATGCCAGCCCGGCGAATCCCCAGCAAACCAGTGTCAGCAATGTCAGTATGGACAGCAGTGTTGCCGGAAGCGGGACGAAAATCAGCGCACAACCGGAAAAGAACAGAAAATACACCGCCAGGTAGAACACCAGAAATAGAAACGCCAGC
>CALFYN010000336.1 GCA_937952345.1 uncultured Acidobacteriota bacterium | reverse complement strand
AAGAAACAGCGGCGACAATACAATTGAGATTCCGCGGCAAAGGAGCAAGGCGATGAGGTGGATCAACTACTCCAAGTTCCGGCCGGAAGACATCGAGATTTCTTCCGAGGATTTGCTGAAGGCGCTCTCGAATTTTCTGCTGCGCAGCGGATTCGAGAATCCCTACTATCCCGACCCGAACAGGCCGATGACGTTCGAGGAATTGCGTCGTGCCATTGAACAGGCATTGTACGAGGAGCGGCTGTTCGATGAAGAACGCATGGAGCAACTGCGCGAGATGCTAAACAACATGTCGCAGCAGGATCTCGACCGGCTAGTGGACCGGTTGGCACAGCAGTTGATGGATCAGGGGTATGTGCGCGAAAGCGGTGAGGGCGGCGTGGGAGAAGCCGCGGAGAAAGGTGAGATTGAAGTTACGGACAAGTCCATCGACTTTCTTGGGTTCAAGACACTGAAGGACCTGTTGGGTTCGCTGGGCAAGGCGAGCTTTGGATCGCATGAGACGCGCGACCTGGCGACGGGTGTGGAATCCAGCGGTGCGTCGAAGCCCTATGAGTTTGGTGACACATTGAACCTGGACGTGAGTACGACGCTCTTTTCGGCGATGCAGCGGGATGGCGTGTCCTTGCCGCTGGAACTGGAGTACTCCGATCTCCACGTGCATCAGTCGGAGTACCGCAGTTCGTGTGCGACGGTGCTGATGCTGGATTGCAGCCACAGCATGATTCTCTACGGCGAGGATCGCTTCACACCGGCAAAGAAGGTGGCCCTCGCGCTGGCGCATCTCATTCGTACGCAATATCCCGGCGATACGCTACGGTGCGTACTGTTCCACGATTCCGCAGAGGAGGTGCGGTTGGGCGACTTGGCGCAAGTGCAGGTAGGGCCGTATTACACCAACACCCGCGAAGGGCTGATTTTGGCGCAGCGCTTACTGGCACAGGAGCGCAAGGACATGAAGCAGATCATCATGATCACGGATGGAAAACCATCGGCGCTCACGCTGGAGAACGGGCAAGTCTACCGCAATGCGTTCGGGCTCGATCCGCTAGTCATCAGCAGGACATTGGAGGAGGTAGGGCGCTGCAAGCGGCAGGGGATCATGATCAACACATTCATGCTGGCGAGCGACTACGGCTTAGTGCAGTTCGTTCAACAGGTGACGGAACTGTGCCGCGGCAAAGCGTATTTCACTACTCCCTACACGCTGGGCGAATACCTGCTGCTGGACTACATGAACCGGAAGAGCCGGACGATTCACTAATCTTATTTTACGGGCGCGACGACTTCCACCCCGGCACAGGCGTCTTTCGCCTCGTAGCCGAGGAAGGGAACCAGGGTGCTGGCGGGAGGCTGCTCTTTGTTGTAGAACTCGAAGCGCACTTTGCGGGTGAGGTCAGTGCCGTCCTGAGAACTGGGATAGAGGTAGCTGAAGACGACGTCCTTGATGGACGCGCCATTTTTCTTCATCGCCGCATCGAGCGATTGAAACATTTCCCGCACCCCCTGTTCCGAGCATCCATTCGACGTGTGCAACGAACTGAAGTAGATCCGGGGCGACGAGATGCCGGCCACCTGTGTGAAGTTGGGAGACTTTGTGAGCCCTTCCGGGTTTACAAAAGGGACCGGTTTTTTCGCCCGGGCGATTGCCTCGCATTCCACGAGCGCCTTTCCGTAAGGGAGTGGAATCTGCAGGTGGTTGCGCAAGGCTTTGGGGTATCGCGCGCTCGCCAGTTTCTGCACGTCCTTGATGTCGTCGATGGAACTGAGGTAGCAGGTTAGCATGATCACATCGGCTGGTTCGTGCGCGATGCCCTTCAGGGCCTTGTCGAGGTTGGTGAATGTCGTTTGCACCATGGGGAGCACGCGAGGCACGTGTTCGTTCCTGGATACGCCCTGGCCGGAGATAAAAATGAACCCGTTGGGGCCGTTCTTACCGCCCTTGGTCACTGCTTCGAGGGCGATCTTCTGGTTTTTGTCTGGGAAGCCGGCGACGCGGACGATGGAGAGGACGTCGGATTTGAGATAACCGCTGAACTGGCCAACATCGGCGTCCTGGCGCACGAAGGCCCGGTAGCGGAAGATGTGCTTCGCTTCAATGATTCCCCTCGCCTCATGCATTTGCTCCATGAGAGAACCCTTCGGCTTAGGGATGGCAAGCTGGAACCGGATCTCCTCCGAGTCAACCACTACACCCTGTCCAAACAGCGGCGAAGCCGCGAGCAGCAATGCAGCAAACCTCATCCGGTGAACCCCTCGAACGGCAAAATCGAACCTCCTGGTGTTTTTGAGTACTATCTTTCAATCCTATCGCGATGGGAGGGGTTGCGGGGCAGGGCGGGTTCTTCTGGTAAAGCGGGCGGGTTCCGGCAGATGGTAACCTGACTTCCCATGTGGGCTTTTTTTCTGTTTTCGTTTGCGTTGCTGGGTGCAGACTGGCCGCAATTTCGGGGAGTGCGCGGGATGGGCTTGTCCGAAGAACGCAATCTGCCGGCAGAGTTCGGCGCGGACAAGAACGTGGCATGGAAAACGGCGGTGCCTCCGGGGCATTCTTCGCCGATCCTCATTGGACCGCGTATTTTCCTGACGGCGATCGAAGGCGAGATGCTGGTTACGATTTGCCTCGACCGGAAGACGGGGAAGCCGCTTTGGAAGAAGGAATCGCCACGCCCCCGCCGGGAACATTTTCAGAAAACAAACAGCCCAGCATCGCCATCTCCGGTGAGTGACGGGAAGTTGGTGTACGTGTTCTTCGGGGACTTCGGGATGCTTGCCTATGACATGGATGGGAACGAGAGATGGCGGCAACCGATGGGTCCGTTCAACAACGCCAACGGACACGGGTCTTCGCCGATTCTCGCCGGGGATCTGTTGATCCTGATTTGCGATCAGGACACTGATTCGTATGTAATCGCCATGGACAAGCAAACCGGCAAGACGGTGTGGAAGGTGGAGCGTCCGGAAGTGACGCGCGGTTATGCGACGCCGGCGGTGTATCAGCCATCGAAGGGCGGAGTGAAGGAGTTAATCGTGCCGGGCGCTTATCAGCTGATTTCCTACGAACTGGCCACTGGCAAGAAACTATGGTGGGTGAACGGTATGGCCTGGCAGTTGAAATGTGTGCCCATCATTGACGGCGACACCATTTACATCAATGCCTGGGAGATCGGCGGCGACTTCGAGACTCCGCCGGCGATTCTCACATGGGAAGAGATGCTGGCGAAGTACGACAAGAACGGCGATCAGGAAATTACACTGGCGGAAGCGCCCGATCAGGAGCGCTGGATGCAGAACAACGATCTGAATTTCAACAAGAAGATCGAGCAGCGCGATTGGGAGTTTTGGATTCTGCATCGCACGGCACAGAATTCCGTGCTGGCCATCACACCGGCGGGAAGACGCGGCGATCTTACCAAGGATGTGATGTGGCGCTATCGCAAGTCGCTGCCGAATGTGCCTTCCCCGCTGCTGGTGAACAATGCGTTGTTTCTGGTGAAAGACGGCGGTGTGGTGACGACGTTGAATCCGAAGACGGGTGAGGTGCATAAGCAGGCACGCGTGCCGGATGCCATTGAGCAGTATTGGGCCAGTCCGGTAAGCGGCGATGGGAAAGTCTATCTTGTAAGCCAGGCATGCAAGGTGAGTGTGCTGAAGGCGCAGCCGCAGTGGGAAGTGATCCGGATGAACGATCTCGACGACGATTGCTTTGCCACGCCGGCGCTGCTCGATGGCGGGATCTACCTGCGTACGCGGAGGTGGTTCTACTTCTTCCGGAAATAGCTAATGGCGTTCTTCGCCGGTGATCAACTTGTGCAACCAGGCTTCGGCGAAACGCAGTTCCCGGCCCACGGTGGCTACGGAAACACCGAGCGCCTCCGCGGTTTCCTCCACGCTGAGGCCACCGAAATAACGCAGTTCCACGACTTTCGCTTTGCGCGGGTCGAGTTTCGCCAGATCCGTCAGTGCGTCATCCAGGGCAACCAATTCCTCGGGGCGATCATCCGAATACTGCACTCCCGCATCGAGAGAGAGCTTATGATCGCCTCCGCCGCGCTTGGCGGCCGAGCGCGCGCGGGCGTGGTCCACCAGAATCTGGCGCATCAACTGCGCCGCGACGCCGAAGAAATGAGAACGGCTGCGCCACTGGGGAACGTTTTGGTCCACCAGTCGGAGATACGCTTCGTGGATCAGCGCAGTCGGCTGCAATGTGTGGTCGGGGCGTTCGCGGCGCAAGTAACTGAACGCGAGTTTGCGCAACTCCCCATACACGATCGGTGTCAGTTCTTCCAGCGCTGCGGCATTGCCGTTTCCGGTCCAATCCATTAGCAGGCGCGTGATGTTCTCCTCTGGCATGCGGTAATCCGCATGATAATACAGTGTAGGTGCATCCCGAACGCTTTCGAGAATTGGAACGTGTATTCAATGAGGCGGTAGCATTGCCTGCCGCGGAGCGTGCCATTTACCTCAATCGTGCTTGCGAGGGCGATGCCTGGTTGCGCAAGGAAGTGGATGCGCTGCTGGCCAGCGATGCAGGGGCGGATACCCATATCAGCGGCCTGGTGCAGGAAGCGGCGGCTTCGTTCGACGAAGAGCAGCCGAAGGCGGACATTGGAACGCAGATGGGGCCTTACACCCTGACACGCGAAATTGGGCGCGGCGGAATGGGAGTGGTCTACCAAGCGGTGCGGACAGACGGCGAATTCGTTCACTCCGTAGCGATCAAGTTGGTGCGTCATGGAATGGGAACGGCACACATCCTGCAACGATTTCGCGCCGAACGGCAGATTTTAGCCACCCTGCAGCATCCGAACATCGCGGCCCTTCTCGATGGTGGCACCACTTCGGACGGGCGGCCCTATTTCATCATGGAATATATCGAGGGTAAGCCGCTGCTGGCCTGGTGTGAGGAAAAACATGTCCCGCAACAGCAACGGCTGGAAATGTTTCAGGCCATCTGTGCCGCCGTGCAGCACGCCCACGAACGCCGTGTGATCCATCGTGACATCAAGCCAGGAAATGTGCTGGTGACGCAGGACGGCATACCGAAACTGCTCGATTTCGGAGTGGCCAAGATACTCAATCCGGGTTTGCTGCCGGAAGGACAGCCGATCACGCGGTCTGGGTTTCGCATTCTCACTCCTGATTACGCGAGCCCGGAGCAACTCCGCGGTGTGCCCGTCACCACGGCGTCGGATATATATTGCCTCGGGAGATTGTTGCGGGATCTGCTGGTTGGGACACCGCCATCTGCTGACGTGCAGCGTATCGTCGATCGCGCGATGAGGGCCGATCCCAGCGAGCGCTATTCCTCCGCCAGAGAGATGGCGGACGATGTTGCCAAGGTGCTGCGTGAAGAGCCTGTGCTGGCCGAGAGCGGATCGCACCCCGTGCCACGAGAGAAGCGTTCATGGATGCTGGTTGCAGCGGTTGTTGCCGCGGCGGTCGGGTTGGCGGGACTGGCCACGGTAGCATCGCGCCGGTCCGCATCCACTGAGCCAAATGATCCTTCTGTTCGGTCACTCTACATCCGCGCACACGATCTCCTGCGCCAGCAGCCAAACATCCGCGACACGTCGGAAATAATCCCGCCGAATTTTGTTGATGCGCTGCGGTTGTTGGAAGAAGCCACGCGGAGAGAACCACGGTATGCAGCGGCCTGGAGTCTGCTGGGACAGGCCTATGAGTTCACCGCCGATCTCGACGCGACGCACGAACAGGCGTGGCTGGCGAAGTCCAGAAAAGCCGCGCGCCGTGCCATTGACATCAACCCCCAACAGGCCAGCGCGCACGCACTGCTGGCAGGCATGGCGTTCTACCGCGACCGCGATCTTCTTGTGGCGGAACGACAGTACAAACGCGCCATCGATCTTGATCCGCACAATTCCTATCCGATTCGCGAGTATGCGGATTTGCTGCGCATCACCGGGCGCAATGAGCAGGCGCGCACGGAGGTGGAGCGGGCCATCGCGCTGGCGCCTCACGATCCGCGCTTGCGCGTGCAGCGCGCGTTGATGTTCTACGACGCGGGGCGTTGCCAAGATGCGCTTCCCGAGTCACAACTCGCATTGGCGGAGCGGCCCGGCTTCTCCGAAGCGCTGTGGATCAATGGATTGTGCCAGGAACGAGAAGGGCGCTTCGCCGAAGCAGAAAAGGCGTTTCGTCAGGCGCTCGACAACTCGCCCGCCGATGGGCGCTGCCTGCCGGCACTCGGTCATCTCTACGGTCTGATGGGCCGCAAGGACGACGCCCGGCGTGTGCTGTCGGAGTTGGAATCGCTGCGTCGCAAAGGGAAGCGGGTGCAGTACGGGTTAGCGCTGGTGCACACCGGCATGGGCGATGTGGCCGCCGCTATCTACTGGCTGCACCAGGCCTACGCGGCATCCGACCACAGCATCGTTTATATGGGGGTGGAACACAGACTGCGCGGCTTACGAGGGGAAGCCGGCTTCGTGGAAATCCTTCGCCATTTGCGTCTAGCGCGATGAGCCGAAGCGATACAGCGCCGCATCGGTGCGCAGATAGATTGTCCCTTCGCTCAGCGCCGGAGTTGCATAGATCGCCTCGCCAATGTCATTGACGTTCAGAATCTCCCATTCGCCCGCTGATCGCACCACGGATACCTTGCCTTCTTCCGACCCGAAATATACGCGCCCTTCTGCCGAAACCGGAGAAGAGGAGTAGCCGCTAATGGCACCGGTGAGCCGCGCGGCCTTCAGCACCTTCCCTGTGGCCGCATCGTATGAAGTGAGAATGCCGCCATTCTTCACGACATACAACACGCCGCCGACGAGGATCGAAGTCGGGATGACTCCGTTGAAGCCCTTGTCGGCACGCCACACTTCAGTAGCCTGTATCCCATTCCCATTTCGGTCCAGCCGCAACGCAGTCAACGCCGTCGGGCCACCGACTTCTCGCTGTTTTTGGTCCCATTCGTCTTCTGTGATCACCATGTCGCGATTGCCAGAGAACTTGGCAATACCATGCAGGAACGGATCCTCGCCATACTCATCGGCGGTCAATTTTCCGTCGTTGTTCTTATCGAGCTTTGCAGTGCGCGAGGAAAACGGCGCGGGAGTATCACCGCCATATCCGAACACATAGAGCATGTTGCCTTGCAAGATAGGGCTACCGACCACCGCCGTGCCCAGATTGCGCAACGTGGCGATACGTTTCCCCGCGCGGTTGTAGGCGCCGAACTGCCCGCGGCTGACGGTGAGAATCAGTGGCTCCGCCGCGGCGAAGGTCAGCGGAGTGCCCCATCCTTCCGATTCTTCGCGATCCGTTTTCCAGCGTATTTCCCCGTTCTTACGATCGAAAGCCGCGATGTAGGAATCGCGCAACTGATCGGCTACCAACACCACATGGTCTCCGGACACCACGGGCGACGCACCCAGGCCCATCGAGTTGTGGAACGGACCCAACGGCACCCGCCAGCGCTCCCGCCCCGCGCTGTCGTAGGCAACCATGCCGAAGTCCTTGAAGAACGAGTAGACGTTCTCGCCATCGGTAACAGGCGTGATCGCCGCGGGGTGGTTCAACCGGTTGTGCAATTCCGTGCGCGCCCGGTCCACCGATTTCTCCCACAGCCGTTTGCCCGTGGCGCGATCGAAACATTCCGTGTAGAGTTTGCCGTCTCCGTACGAAGTGAGGAAGATGTGTCTGGCGGTGAGTACCGGAGAAGACTTCCCCGGCCGCACAGGCGTACGCCAGACCATGTTCTTTCCCGGGCCAAACTCCACGGGGTAGCCCTTGTCCGGGGACACGCCGGAACCATTCGGACCGCGGAAGCGAGTCCAATCCTCCGCCAGTAAGGCGGCTGCCAGAAGAAGCAGCAAGCTCATTCCGGCTATTGTATGTCGTAAAGAACGGCGGAAAATTTCTTGCCTGTGAGGTTCTGCTCAATGGTGGGCCAGGCGCGCTGATGATCATCCGCGGCCACCCACTTCAAACGCTGCTCCTCCGTCTGGAAGCTGATGAGCAATCGCCATTTCGATTTCGGCGCATCGCCCACCGGAGTGCTGCGTAACTTAAGCAGTTTCACATCGACGAATCCGGGCTGTTTGCTGATGGTGGGACGAAAGACGTTCTTGAAGTTCTTCACCAAATCGGCTTCTTTTGCCGGATCCACTTCCAGTTCTACATGCAGTTGAATGGGCTCTGCCATGGCGCTATCTCCGTGTGTGGCCACCGTCGCGGCGGCGATAACCTGCAGCGAGGTTCTGCGGTTCATAAGGCTTCGATTGTATCAGGCCGGGTACAATAAAGATTCACCCCGCAATGCACATCGATTCCCAACTCACCCCACAGGCGCTGGCGCCGCGCCTCCACGAAGTCTTCGAGCACGCCGGGCGCAAGATTCGCTCGCTGGAACAATCCTGGAATCCGGCATCCGGGTCGCCTGTGTTTACGGTGAACGGCCAGTACACCAGCCGAGGATGGACGGAATGGACGCAGGGCTTTCAGTTCGGCTCTGCGATTCTGCAATTCGATGCCACGGGAGATGCTTCATTTCTAGAAATCGGCAGGCAGCGCACGGTCGCGCTGATGGCACCGCACATCACGCACATCGGCGTGCACGATCACGGCTTCAACAACGTCAGCACTTATGGCAACCTGCTGCGCCTGCTCACCGAGGGCCGTATCGAAGGCAGCGCGTGGGAGCGTCATTTCTACGAACTCGCGCTGAAGTGTTCCGGCGCGGTGCAGGCGGCCCGCTGGACCAACATCAATGACGGCGGTGGCTTCATCCATTCCTTCAACGGGCCGCATTCATTGTTTGTCGATACCATTCGTACTGTGCGCGCGCTGGCCTGCGGGCATCGCCTCGGTCACGCTTTACTGGGAGAGAACGACCGCAAGTTCTCCCTCCTCGATCGTCTGCTGCTGCATGCGCAGGCTACGGCACGCTATTCCGTCTATTACGGCGTGGGCCGCGATGCCTATGACATTCGCGGCCGTGTGGCGCACGAGAGTGTGTTCAACACGAACGACGGGAATTATCGCTGCCCCAACTCGCAGCAGGGGTATTCGCCGTTTACGACGTGGACGCGCGGGCTGGCTTGGGCGATACTGGGGTTCGCCGAGCAACTGGAGTTTCTCGACACGATCTCCGATGAGGAGTTGGCCCCGCATGGCGGGCGCGCCATGGTGGCGGCGTGGATGCGAAAAGCCGCTGAAGCGACCTGCGATTTCTATATCGAAAATACGGCGCTCGACGGCATTCCTTATTGGGACACCGGAGCACCCGGGCTGGAGAAACTGGGGGACTGGCGGTCGAAGGCTTCCGATCCTTACAATGCCTTCGAACCGGTGGACAGCTCAGCGGCAGCGATCGCCGCCCAAGGCCTGTTGCGGCTGGGTCGCTACACCAGGAACGCCACATACTGGCAGGCGGGATTATCGGTTTGCCGCACGCTCTTCGCTTCCCCTTATCTCAGCGTGGGCGATCAGCATCAGGGCCTGTTGCTCCACTCCGTGTATCATCGCCCCAATGGATGGGATGCCGTGCCTGCCGGACAGCCTGTGCCGAGTGGAGAATCGTGCATGTGGGGCGACTATCATCTGATGGAAGTAGCGCTTTATTTGTTGAGGCTGGTGGAGGCGAAGCCCTATCTGACGTTCTGGGCGTGATACAACGGATCGCATGCAGCGGCGTGCCTTTCTTCAAACTTCACTGACTGCTTCGGCGGCGCAGCCTGGTCCCGTGGAGCGACCGAACATTCTGTTGTTCTGCACGGATCAGCAACGCTTCGACACCATTCACGCACTCGGCAATGTGAACATCCGCACTCCCAACCTCGACCGGTTGCTGAGCGAAGGTGCCGCGTTCACCAACGCCTATTGCCAGACTCCCATCTGTACCCCAAGCCGCGCTTCATTCATGACCGGCTGTTACGCTAGTTCGCTGCATGTCAATCGCAACGGCAACGCGTACTTTCCTCCGCAACACACAAACAAACTGATTTCACGCATCCTCAGCGAGGCGGGCTATGACTGCGGCATGGTGGGCAAATTCCACCTGTCCTCTTCGTACAAGCGCGTGGAGCCGCGCCTCAACGACGGGTACCGATGCTTCGAATGGAGCCACGGCCCGCGCAACGATTGGCCCGTGGAGCAGCATAGCTACATTCGCTGGTTGCGCGATCAGGGGGTGGACTTTCGAACTGCGTACGGCGCGCGGCAGTTCTCCGATCGGCCCAAGGAGTTCAACGCGGGCATCGCCGCCGCGCATCATGAGAGCCGCTGGTGCGCCGAATACGCCTCGGCTTGGGTGCGCGGAAAACTCACCGCCCCCTGGTTCATCACGGTTAACACCTATGCGCCGCACCCGCCGTTTCATCCTCCGCCGGAATTCCTGGAACGGATGGATCCGTCCACGATGCCCCTGCCATTGTGGGGGCCGCGCGAACAAGCGAATCAGGCACGCTTTGCGCAGGTCGATTTTCAATCGAAGCCGCGCGATCCTTCCACCTATCCGAGCCGTTTCATGAAGGCCGCCTACTATGCGCAGGTGGAGTTTGTCGATGACTGCTTCGGCCGCGTATACAAGGCGCTGGAAGAGACGGGCCAACTGGACAACACGCTGATACTCTTCACTTCCGACCACGGCGAGACCATGGGCGATCACGGACTCATGCACAAGGGCTGCCGCTTCTATGAAGGACTCAGCCACGTGCCGTTCCTCGTATCGTGGCCGAAGCGAGTCCGCAAAGGCCTGCGCAGCAACGCGCTGGTGGAACTCACCGACATCGTGCCGACTCTGTTGGAGGCCGCGGGGCTTTCGTTGCCCGGATACCTGCATGGCAATTCGCTACTGCCCATACTCACCGGTCAGACCGATGGTGCGAATTTGCGGCCGTTTGTACGCAGCGAATATCATGACGCGCTGGAATTGAAGAACGCCACACACGCCAACATGCTCCGGAACCAGCGCTATAAACTGGTGCACTACCACGGCCATCCTTCGGGTGAGTTATATGACTTGGAAAAAGACCCGCACGAATTCGAGAACCTGTGGGACGATCGCGGGCACCTCGCCCTCCGGGCCGATCTGACGAAGCAGTTGTTCGATGCCATCATGCTGACCACTGATCCGGGGCAGCCTCGCGTTGGGCCGATGTAGGGCATCGTCATGCTCCACCGCATTGCAGCCTACATCGATCGGGAAAGCTTGCTGGCCCGAGGTCAGCGCGTTGGTGTCGCCGTAAGCGGCGGGGCGGATTCGCTGTGCCTTCTGCATGTGCTGCTGGAACTGGCTCCGCGCTGGGATTTGGAACTTCACGTTGTTCACGTCAATCATCAACTTCGCGGCCAGGCTTCGGATGAGGATGAGGTCTTTGTGGAAGCGATCGCAAGAGAGCACGGGCTACCGCTCCATGTACGGCGGGCCACGATCCGGAGGCAGGAAAACCTGGAGCAGGCTGCTCGCCAGGCCAGACTAGACTTCTTCCGCGAACTCCGTCCCACCCTCGACCGCATCGCCACGGGCCACACACTTTCGGATCAGGCCGAGACTGTTCTCTTCCGGCTTATCCGCGGCTCCGGCCCGTCCGGATTGTCGGGGATCCTCCCGAGGACGGAAGAGGGCATGATCCGGCCGATGCTTTGTATCAGCCGGGTCGAAGTGGAGCAGTATCTAACCGAACGCGGCGTCCGGTGGCGCACCGATGAAACGAATCTGCAACGCGACTTCGTGCGCAACCGCATCCGGCTCGATCTACTGCCACACCTGGAACGGAACTACAACCCGGCGCTAACCACTCAATTGGCACAAACGGCTGACATCGCCCGAGATGAAGAGGAGTTCTGGCAGTCCTACCTCAGCCAGTTTCCATTCCGCAAACAGGAGCGGGCACTGATCCTGGAGACCGCCAACCTTGCTAGCCGGCCGAAGGCCGTCGCCAGGCGTCTGCTTCGCGAAGCCATCCGGCAAGTCAAAGGTGATCTTCGTGAAGTGGAATACAAACACATTGAAATCGGCCTCCGACTGGCGCTGCAGCCCGAAGGGGCCGGGCGAGCCCACTTGCCTGGGATCGATATATTCCGATCCTTCGATTCATTGCGCATCGCCGAGTTGGGTTCCTATTCCCCGAACCGCCGCGTGATCTCGGTTCCCCTGGCTGTTCCGGGAGTCACGCCCCTCCCGGAGGGTGGTGTCCACCTCCGCACCTCCCTGCTGGAAGGCTATAATGAGGAGCATACGGAAGGAACCAGTTGCAATCTGCTGGATTTGGACCGATTCGAGGGGCCGTTGACCGTCCGGTACTGGTTGCCGGGCGATTCCTATCAGCCTTTGGGTGCGGACCGAGATCAGAAAGTCAAAGAATTGTTTGTATGCGAGGTAAACCGGCGCTGTATGCACATT
>CALFYN010000335.1 GCA_937952345.1 uncultured Acidobacteriota bacterium | reverse complement strand
GGAGGAAGGCAAACGCGGCGTTGAACTCTACGATTGCACCCGCGATCCCGACGAGCTCCAGAATCTCGCGGGCCAGCCGCAACACGCTGCCACGCAAAGCTGGCTCCGGGAACAACTGCATAAAGGCTGGCGCGCCGCTCTACCGAAATAACCATGCGAATCCTTCAGATCAACGACATCGTTGCCCCCATCCGCTCCGAGATCCGCAACGCCTATATCAGCTTCGCTGAAATGACGGCCTCCGCTGTCGCCATTCACACGGACGTCATCCGTAACGGCAAACCCGTAGTGGGCTACGGCTTCAATTCCAACGGCCGCTATTCGCAAAGCGGCCTCATGCGCGACCGCATGATCCCCCGCCTCTTGAAGGCCGATCCCGCTTCGCTGCTCGACGGCAACGGCGTCATCGACCCCGCCAAAGCATGGCGCGTGATGATGGCCAATGAGAAGCCCGGCGGCCATGGCGAACGCTCCGTCGCCGTCGGCGTGCTCGACATGGCCCTCTGGGATCTGGTGGCGAAGATCGAAGAAAAGCCGCTCTACCGCCTGCTCGCCGAGCGCTTCCACGACGGCGCCTACGAAACCGATACCTACGTCTATGCGGCCGGCGGCTACTACTATCCCGGCAAGGAGATCGAAGGCCTGCTCGACGAAATGCGCGGCTATCTCGACCTCGGCTACTCCACTGTGAAAATCAAGATCGGCGGCGCTCCGCTCGCTGACGACCTGCGGCGCATCGAAGCCGTGCTCGGCATCCTCTCACCCGGCCAGGATCTCGCCGTAGACGCCAACGGACGCTTCGACCGCGCCACCGCGCTCGCCTACGCCGAAGCCCTCAATGCTTATTCGCTCAAGTGGTACGAGGAGCCTTGCGAACCGCTCGACTACGAGATCCATCGCGAAGTGGCGCAGGCTTCGAAGAACCCCATCGCCACCGGAGAGAACATCTTCTCGCTGCCCGATGCCCTCAACCTCATCCGCTACGGCGGCCTCATCCCTGAACGCGACTATCTGCAGTTCGATCCCGCCCTCAGCTACGGCATCGTCGAATACGCCCGCATCCAGCAAATGCTCGTCGCCAACGGCTGGTCCTCCCGCCGCTGCATCCCTCACGGTGGCCATCAACTCGCGCTCCATGTCGCCGCCGGCATGGGCCTGCACGGCAACGAATCCTACCCCGGCGTCTTCCAGCCCTTCGGCGGCTTCGCCGATGGATACCCCGTCGTCAACGGACGCGTGAAGCTCCCCGATGCGCCCGGCATCGGCGTCGAGTTAAAACAAAACCTGTGGGAATTGTTCCGGGATCTATAGGCGAGAATCCGCATGAATAGAGAAATCGGTCGAGTCCTGGGCACCGCCGACGCGCAGCCGCTCAACTTCTGGGTCGCCGTACCCGCCGAAGAGATCCTCCAACTGGACGACGTGGTCCTCGTCAATCGCGAGCTTCGCGACGGACGTACAGTATCCCTGTACGGCATCGTCGACATGCTCGTCGCGCGCCACGAAGGCGCGCGTCTCGAAAGCGATGTCTTCCTTGGCAGCGAAGGCGTCCTCCCCCTCCAGCAAGTCGTCAAAGCCCACGTCACCGTCACCCGCGTCGAACCGGAGATCTTTGTCCCGCCCATGCCCGGCGATCCCGTCCTGCTCGCCACCGGCCCGGACCGCGATCAGGCCCTCTTCTTCGACGCCATGAAGAAGCGCTTCCCCCTCGGCCTCGCCCGCGACGGCGAGCCGGTCCATGGCAACTTCGAATTCCTCGACGGCTCCCGAGGTGCGCACGTCAATATCAGCGGCATCTCCGGCGTCGCCACCAAAACCACCTACGCCACCTTCCTGCTCTACGGCATCTTCAACGGAGGCCTGCTCGGCGGTGAAGTCAGCAACACCCACGCCCTCATCTTCAACGTCAAAGGCGAAGACCTGCTCTTCCTCGACAAGCCCAATACCTCGCTCAAGCCGGAGCAGGCGGCCCTTTACTCGAAACTTGGACTCACCCCTGGCCCCTTCCCTGACGTCGCCATCTACGCCCCCGTCAAGGCGGGCCAGGACTACATGCTTCCCGACACCGGCAAGCGCAGCGACGTCTCCGTCTTTGCCTGGACTATCGCCGAGTTCTGCAAGCAGCGCTATCTCCGCTACCTCTTCACGGAAGCCGACGACGAGTCCAACCAGATCTCCTTCGTCGCCGAACGCGTCGAAGCGATGCTCGCGCAACACCCGCCCGACGTCGACACCTTCGAAGAGTTGGTGGACTTCATCATCGCCAACCCCGTCCAGGGTTACGCCCCCGGCACCATCGCGGCTTTCGAGCGCCGGCTGCGCGCGGCCATCCCGCGCGTCGGCCACCTCATCCGCGGCCGTGTCGATGACCCCGAAAAGAACACCATCAACTGGCAGCGCGCCCAAGTCACCGTCATCGACATCCACAACCTCCACGACCGCGCCAAGCGCTTCGTCATCGGCGTCGTGCTCCGCCGCATGTTCGAGGACAAAGAGAAGACCGGCTCGCGCAAGCCCCTCGCCTTCGTCGTGCTCGACGAGCTCAACAAATACGCGCCCCGCGAGGGCCGCAGCCCCATCAAGGAAGTGATCCTCGACATGGCCGAGCGCGGCCGCAGCCTCGGCGTAATTCTCATCGGAGCCGAACAGACCGCCAGCCAGATCGAGCGCCGTGTCGTCGCCAACTCATCGTTCCGCGTCGTCGGACGCCTCGATCTCGCCGAAGCCCAGAACAACGAATACGCCTTCCTGCCATCGCCCAGCCGCGCCCGCGCGGGCATCCTCAAGCCCGGCACGGTCATCGTCAGCCAGCCCGAAATCCCCGTGCCGCTGCTCGTCCAGTTCCCCTTCCCGGCGTGGGCCACGCGCCCTGAAGAAGCGCCCACCGAGCGCCGCGCCAATCCCTTCCCCAAGAGGTAGCCATGCGACTCCTTCACACCGCTGACTGGCACATCGGAAAAGGCCTCCGCGGCCGCAGCCGCATGGATGAGCATCAGCAGGCACTCGACGAAGTCCTCGACATCGTCAAGAGCGAGAAGATCGACTGCTTCCTCCACGCCGGCGACATCTTCGACTCCCTCGCCCCGCCCGCTGAAGCCGAGCAGGCCGTCTACCGCTTCTTCGCCAAACTCGCCGAGATCAAAGTCCCCGCGGTCATCATCGGAGGCAATCACGATCACCCCAAGCGCCTCGAAGCGCTGCGCCCCTTGCTCGACACGATGAAGATCCACCTCCGCTCCGAAGTGGCCCCGCCTGAAGACGCAGGCCTCATCGAACTGGAACTCGGCAAAGACAAACTGCGTGTCGCCGCCGTCCCCTTCGTTGCCGAACACAAGCTGGTCGACGCCGAGCTCCTGATGGGCGTACAGGCAGACTGTACAGGTGCCTACGCCGACCGCATGAGCGGCATGATCGACATGCTCAGCGAGTCCTTCACGCCCGACGCGGTCAACATTATCCTGGCCCATGTCTTCGTCATGGATGCACAGTCCGCGGGCAGTGAGCGAGCCGTCCACCTCGCCAAGCCTTACGCCATCCCCGCGCCGCGCTTCCCCACCACGGCTTCCTACATCGCCCTCGGCCACCTGCACCGCCCGCAACAGATTCCCGCCCCTTCGCAGGCCCACTATGCCGGCCCCCTGCTGCAACTCGACTTCGGCGAGCAGGAGCAGATCAAGCGCGTCGCCATCATCGAGGCCAAGCCCGGCATCACGGCCAAGATGCACAGCGTCAACATCACTGCCGGCCGCCGCCTGCGTGATGTGAAGTGCAGCCTCTACGAACTGCAATCGAAGGTCAAGGAATGGAAGGGCTCCGACTTCCTTAGGGTCACCGTCGAACTCGAACAGCCGCAGTTGGGGCTTGCCGACAAGGTTCGTGAGATGCTGCCACTTGCCCTCGACGTGCAGGTGGTGCTGCCCAGGCGTCCCGACCCTGAGCCGCCCCCCGCCCGGCACTTGTCCCCTCTCGAACTGTTCCAGCGCTACTACGAAACCAACAAGGGCGGCACGCTCCCCGAGGCGCATGCCCGCGCCTTTCTGAAGCTTCTCGAGGAGGCCGGCCATGCGTCCCATTAGGCTCGAACTCGAAGGCTTCACCAGCTTCCGCAAGCGCGCTTCCATCAGCTTCGAAGGCCTCGACCTGTTCGCCATCACCGGCTCGACGGGCGCTGGCAAGACATCCATCCTCGACGCCATCCTCTTCGCCTTATACGGACTCACCCCACGCTTGCGTTCGGGCGAGGTCACGAACCTCGTCAGCCTCGGCGCGGACACCGTGAAGGTGCTGCTCGAATTTGCCGTCGGCCCCGAGAAGTACAAGGTGGCCCGCAACCGGAAGAAGAACACGCAGGTCGCCCTCGAACACTTCAAAGAGGGCGAGTGGGTTCCCCTCGCCGGCGGCGTGAAGGAGACCGACAACCGCATCCAGAACATCGTCGGCCTCGACTTCGATGCCTTCACCCGAGCCGTCATCCTGCCGCAAGGCGAGTTCGGCCGCTTCCTTCGCGGCGATGCTTCGAAGACGTCCGACATCCTCAAGAGCCTGCTCGGCATCTACATCTACGAAGAGATGAAGCAGCGGGCCAACCGCATTGCCGGCGATCTCAACGGCCAGGTGCTGGCCAAGGAAGGCCTGCTTGCCAAGGCCTACGGCGAAGCCACGCCGCAAGCTGTCGAAGCCCTGGAGTCAAGGCTCCATC
>CALFYN010000334.1 GCA_937952345.1 uncultured Acidobacteriota bacterium | reverse complement strand
TCGTCTCCATCAGCGGTCCCCGCCGCGGGGCGGAGTTCGAATTGCGGCCGGAGGGTAACACCGCCGGCCGCGACCCATCGAATGCCATTCACCTTGACCATCTATCTGTTTCACGAAGGCATTGCGTGCTGCTGCGGACAGGGGAAGACTGGACGCTGCGCGATCTGGAGAGCCGCAACGGAACCTGTGTGAACGGCACGCCGGTCCGCGAGCGAGTGCTGCGGCATGGGGATGAAATTCAGATCGGAGATTGGGTGTTTCTGTTTCTGGCGGCTGTGCCGGCCGACGAGGGGCGCGGCGGGCCTGCTCTTTCCGAAAGCATCACGCGCACGATTTACCGCTCCGAGGAATCGCGGTACCTGACTCCGGGGAGAGTTTCAGAGGAACTGGCGGTAGCGCCGGTGGGCGGAGTGTCGCGCATCGCGCGTGATCTGGATACTCTGCTGTCCGTGAGTGTTTCATTGCAGGCGCTGCACGGCGTGGATGCGATCGCGCGCGGGATGCTGGAATCAGCCATGGCGGTGACACCGGCTCGCCTGGCCGTGGTGTGCTGGAACGGATTGCGCTTCGGATGGCAGCGGCAGACCGGCGCGGCCGGTGTTCCTCCCGGATTGGCGGCATTCGTCGAAGGGCTGGCGGGGGAACGCGGGGCGATGTTGTCCGAAGTGGGCGAAAGCCGCGTCGCCACGGCGCCGATTGTTGCTTTCGGCAATCTCACAGGTGTGTTGGCCGTGGAATGCCCGATGGTGGGGCCGAAGCTGGATGCGGACCATCTGCAATTGCTCGGCGCGGTGGCCGGAATTGCCGGTCCGCTGCTGGAGCATGCCGGGCAAGCCGAAGAATTGGAGGCGGAAAACCAGCGGCTCCGCAAGGATGTGGTGCTGTCGCATGGAATGGTTGGGGAGAGCGCGGCGATGCGGGCCGTGCTGGAGAAGATCGCACGGGTGGCTCCGGCGGATTCGACGGTGCTGATTCGCGGGGAAAGTGGTGTGGGCAAGGAATTGGTGGCGCGCGCCATTCACGCGGGCAGCCCTCGCGCCGGCAAGCCGTTTGTGGCCATCAACTGCGCCACGCTCTCTGAGACGCTGCTCGAAAGCGAGTTGTTCGGTCACGAGAAAGGCGCGTTTACAGGGGCGATTGCGCAGAAGAAGGGAAAGATTGAGGCGGCGGCGGGAGGCACGCTCTTCCTGGATGAGGTGAGCGAGATGGCCCCCGCGCTGCAAGCGAAACTGTTGCGTGTCTTGCAGGAGCGGGAGTTCGAACGTGTGGGCAGCACGCGCGTGATTCGCGCCGAGGTGCGGTTTGTCGCGGCTTCGAATCGAGATCTGGAAGAGGCGGTGGAACGCGGGGAGTTCCGCCGCGACTTGTTCTACCGCCTGAATGTGATCCCGCTGGTGCTGCCTCCGCTGCGCGAGCGCCGCGAAGATATTCCGCTGCTGGCGGGATTCTTCGTGTCGCGTTACGCAGCCAAGATGGGACGCAAGGTGAAGGGGCTTTCGGTGGCGGCGCGCGCGTATTTGCTGCGTTACGATTGGCCGGGCAACGTGCGCGAACTGGAGAACGCCATGGAGCGCGCGGTGGTGCTGGGGACGGGCGACACCGTGGTTCCGGAAGATTTGCCGGAAACGATTCTGGAAGGATCGTCTCCGCCGGCGGGCGTGACAGGCGGTGGATACCACGAAGCCTTGAACCAGGCCAAGATCCAGTTGATTCTGGCTGCCATCGAGAGATGCGATGGCAGCCATGGAGCGGCGGCGAAGTTGCTTGGACTACATCCGAATTATCTGTCGCGCCTCATCCGCAACCTCAACATCAAGGATGCGGTGAAGGCCGCCGGCCAATAATCAGAAGTACACCTTCAACCCGATTTGGAAAATCCGCATGTTATTCCGCAAGCTGCGGATCTCGCCCACCCGTGGACCATCGGGCACCAGCGAATCGAGGCCGGCGTAGCTGAGCCCGTTCGGTGTCCCGAACTGCGGCGTGTTGAACGCATTGAACGCCTCGCCGCGGAACTGAATGCGTCCCTGTTCGCCGAGTTGCGGGAAACGCCAGTTCTTTCCGATCGACAGGTCTGTGTTGCGCGCGCCAGGCGACACCAGAATCCCGTTGCCCGCGTTGCCGTAATGGCAGAGCTGGGGCTGGCTCGGAATGTTGCAGTCGGTGCGGCGGAACGCCGTCGGATCGTACCACAGCTTGCGCGTGGCGGCGTCGCCCAAACGCCCATCGGCGACGCGGTCGGGGCGCGTGCCGGAACCGGTGTTCAAGTTCCCGCCCGCAACCGCGAACGGCAACCCCGAATTGATCGTAATGATGCCGCTGGCTTGCCATCCGCCCAGAACCGCCTTGGTGATGCCCGTGGCCTCCTTGAAGAACGGCAGATCGTACACGAAATTCGTAATGAGATTGTGCGTGAGATCGAAGCCGTAGCGGCCACGATCGGTGCGCCGGTCGCGCGGGTTCTGATACGTGGTTTGCACGTCTCCGCCGGGATCATTGCGGCCGTATCCTTCACCCAGCGATTTGCTGTACGTGTAGGCGAGGCCGAGCGTGATGCCGTGGCTGTAGCGCTTCTGCGCCGACACCTGCAATGCGTGATAGCTCGCGTTGGCGTAGCTGTCCAGGTAGCGGATGTTGTTCAGCAAGCGCGCCGTGTTTCCTTCGCCCGCGCTCACGTAGGCCTGATAAGGACGCCGGCGATTGATGTCCGTGTCGGGCGACGGATCGGGCGAGTTGAAATTCGGAACGGTGTTGTCCAGGTGGCTGGTCTTCGAACCGACATACCCCACGGTGAGAATCGAGCCCCACGGCAGTTGCCGCTGGATGTCGAAGCTCCATTGGATGTAGTTGCTGGCCTTGTTGTCGGGAACCATCAGCAACACGTTCGTGCGTGCCGCCGCCGTGCCCTGGCCCGGGAAAGGATTCTCCAGTGTGAGTACCGTCGAACCGGGACGGAAGCGCCGCGTCTGCAGGCTGTAGTTCTGACCGGCGTAGGTGTAGTTGAGAACCTGCGCGACATCGGTCACCTGCAGGTATCCGAACGTTCCCGACAGTGGCGGCTGGAGATTGAGAATAGAGAAATTGTTCAACTGCTGCGCGTTGGCATACCAGCCCACGCCGCTGCGAATGACCCACTTGTCGGTAGCGCGGAAAGCGAGTCCGATGCGCGGCATGAAGAATCGCTTCTCGGGATCGTAGAACTTGTAGTTCTGGCCGGGTTCGGGAACCACGGTGGGCAGTTGCTGGCCGTTGCTGGCGGGACTCAGAATGTCCAGGCGCAGCGACCGCCACGTTCGGTAGATGTCCGTGGCGAGGCCGAAGTAGTCCCAGCGCACGCCGATGTTCAGGCTGAGGCGGCGGGTGGCTTTCCACTCATCCAGTACATAGGCGCTCCAGCGCTGCTGGCGGGGCTTTTGCAGCAGCAGACCTTCGGCGGTGGAGCTACCGTTGGGGAAACCCATCAGCCATCCGGCCAGCGCGTAGCCACCAGGGCAGCAACTCAGATTCCCGTAGGGCACGTTGGCCGCGGCGCGCTCGATGGTGAGGCGGCGGTACTCCATGCCCACCTTGATGGTGTGGTTCGATTTCATGATCGAGAAGTTATCCGAGATCTGGTAGGTGTCATTGAAATCGATGCGCGCGCCTGAATCGCCGCCGAGAATGCCCGTGGGCGGGATGGCCGCTTCGAGCGGGCGGAACTTGCGGTTGTTATCCACGGCCACGCGGAACTGTCCAATGCCCAGCGTGTCGACATCGAAGTTCGAGTTCGTGCGCGGATTCGATTGATCGTGATCCACGCGGTTGTAGCCGAACCGGAATTCGTTGATCAGCGTCGGCCGGAACAGGTGCAGATATTGCGAAGCTATGTTGTTCGGGCGAAGGCTGAAGGTGGTGCCGAAGTTGGGGTTGATGTTGTTGACAACATTCGAGGTGCGTTGGCCCGCGTACCGCACAAAGACACGGTCCGTGGGGCTGAAGTTGTGATCGACACGAGCGAAATACTGGTTTTGATCGAGGATGGAGGGCACACTGCTGATCACATTGACATCCAGGTTATCCGCCGGCTGAAACTGCGGTAGCGGCAGATACGTATTGATGAAATTTTGCGCGTTGCGGTTGATGCGGCTCGC
>CALFYN010000333.1 GCA_937952345.1 uncultured Acidobacteriota bacterium | reverse complement strand
ATCTGCTTTCCAGTGTTGAGATCGTAGCCTGCGATTTGCTTCCAGCCGTTGACTACGACTTGCTTTGCGCCGTTGGCGGCGGGGACGACAGCGGGTGTGCCGAAGGTGGGGACATCGGTGCGCGGGGTGCGCCACAGTTCTTTGCCGGATTTGACGTCGAAGGCGGCGACGAAGGAATCCTTCTGCACATCGGCCTGCACGATGACCATGCCGTCGCGGAGGATGGGCGAACTGGCGTAGCCCCATTGGGCGGCGGGGGCTCGGAAGTAGCCGGCGTCGAGGGTGCCGAGATCTTTCTTCCAAAGCAGCTTGCCGTTCATGTCGTAGGTGTAGAGGCCTTCGGAACCAAAGAAGACGACGAGGTGCTTGCCGTCGGTGGCGGGGGTGGGGTTCGCGTGGCTCGATTTGGGGTGGCGCTTTACTTTGGGCTCGCCGCTGATGGCGGTGCGTGTCCAGAGAATTTTTCCGGTCTTGCGATCGAGGCAGTAGACGTTGAAGTCCTGCTTCCCTTCTCCGGGGACGGAGCCGATGTCGCCGTAGAGGCCGAGTTTCACGGCGGCGTTGCTGCCCGTGGCGGCGACAGCGCTGGTGAGATAGATGCGATCGCCCCAGATGACGGGGCTCGAATAGCCGAGTCCGGGGATGGGAGTTTTCCAAAGAACATTCTTGCCGGATTCGCCGTTCCACTCGAGCGGCGGCGTGCCGGTGCCCGCGCCGTTGGCTTCGAGGCCCCGAAATTGGGGCCAATTGTGATCGGCGGCGAAGGCCGCGGAAAGCAGCAGGAAGGGAATCAGCATCCTGACTCCATTAAAACTCATATCGCAGAGCGAACTGCATCTGGCGGGGGTCGGTCAATTGATCGGTGTATTTGCCCCAAGTGGCGGAGGAGGTGCGGCGCAGATCGGGATTGGCGAATCGCACCTGGTTCCAGAGGTTGAAGGTCTCCCAGCGGAATTGGATGGAGTGGCCTTCGTTGTAAGGCATCAGGAAGCGTTTGGAGACGTTGAGATCGAAGTTCGAAAGCCCGTCGACACGCACGGTGTTGCGGCTGCCGCTTTGGCCGGGGAGGGTGAACTGCCATTCGGCGAGCGTGCGCGCGGGATCGGCCCAGACGTTCGGTCCGCCGGCACCCGAAACAGCCGGGGCGTTTTTTGTTTTGGTGGATGGAGTGGTTGCTCCGATGGGCGTGCCGAGCGTGGTGACATTCCAGTTGGTGGGCCAGTTGCGGCCGTTCCCGACGCTCCAGGGCAGTTCGGTGGATTGCGTCCAGATGCCGGCCACCTGCCAGCCGCCGGCGAACAGATCGAGCAGTTTGCTTGCTCCGCCGAGCATGCGGCGGCCGCGGCCGAAGGGGAGTTCGTAGACCCACCACATGTTCCAGACGTGGCGCTGGTCGTAATCGGAGACGGCGCGGCGTTGCGACGGATCCCAGGAATTGACCAGGAAGCCGGTGAATTCGCCGCTGTTTTCTTCGACCGAGGCGAGATCCTGCGATTTGGAGAACGTGTAGTTGAAGTCGAGGGTGAGGCCCGCGGAGAAGCGCTTGCGCAGGGTCCATTGCATGGAGTGGTAGTTGCCTCCGGCGATGGAACTCCAGGCCGATAGCGAGGAGAACTGCGGGTTCATCATCATGTTGGGGCCGAGGCGGCCGCAATCGGGATCGCAGTATTGATCGAGAAGGGCGAGGGCGGAAATGAAATCGTTGGGGAATTCGCTGGCGAGGCCGTAGACGATTTGCGAGGCAGAGCGCGCGCTGGTGCGCAGGTTGGAATAGAAGTTTTCGAAGAAGGGGACGCGGGGGACGGCGGCGAGCGGCGTGCGCGCGTTGACCAACAGCGCCATCTGGCTGGCGGCTTCGAAGTAGGATTGGCCGCTCGAGGGATCGCGCAGATTAGTGGGCATGGCGAGATCGCGATTCATGAGCGAGCGGCGCGACATGCGTCCGACGTAGCTGCCCTGGATGAACCATCCACCCTGGAATTCGCGGCCGAGGGTGAAGTTCGTGTTCATGGTGTAGGGAATCTTGAGGCGGTCATCGATGGAGTTGGTGATGGCGAATCCGCTGTCGAGATCGTCGGGGTATTGCTGGGGGAAGCCGCCGGGCGGGGCTGGGCGCAGCAGTGTGGAGGGGAGATCGTAGAGGCCGGTGAAGCGCGGCGCGGTGGTGCCCGTGAGGCGGCCGGAGGGATTCGTCAAGGTGGTGGCGAAGCCGAAGGCAGTGAGATCGAAGGTGCGCGCCAGTGGCTGGCCGATGATGTCGTAGTACATGCCCCAGCCGGCGCGGATAGACGTCTTCCCTTGGTTGCCGAAGAAAAATTTGCTCAAACCGGATTGCCCGGAGGGTGCATAGGCGACGGAGAATCGCGGGGCGAAATTGGTTTTGTAGAACGGGTACAGCGGGCGGCTGCGGGGATCGTCACGGGCGAGAAATACGATGCGGCCTGCTTCTTCCTGGCTGCGTCCGAGGTCGGCAAAGTGGCCTCGGGTGTCAAACCAAGTTCCTAGGGGAATGTTTGTGGAGATCTGCTGGCCGTTGGCTTCGTGCACGGGTGGCATGAGGGACCAGCGCAGGCCGAAGGTAAGGGTGAGATCCTTGCGGGCGCGCCAGGAATCCTGCACGTACATTTCGAGTTCGTTGTTGCGGAAGTCGCGGCGGATGGGCGCACCGACGGGAAGCACTTCGCCGTTGATGGAGTAGTTCCAGTTGGCGGTGACTTCCGTGACCAGCCCGAGCAGGGCGGCCAGGGCATCGCCGGCGGCGGTGCGATCGGCGGTGAGCACATCGGTGGGGAGGATGTCGGAACCCGTGCCACGCATGGCGCTGACGTTGGTGCTGGCGTAGTGATAGGAGCGCAGATAGCTGCGCGATTGATTGGTGATGAGGCGGCCGACGGCGCCGAATTGGATGGAATGAGCGCCGTGGGTGAAGGTGAGATCTTCAGTGAATTGGTGCAGCGGCATCTTGCGCCAGAGGCCGGTGGTGAAGCCGTAGCGATCGTCCAGGCCTCGGAAGGAGATGTAAGAGGTGTTCTGGTTGCCGGTGCTTTCGCGTGAGAGGCGCGTGAAGCCGTAGCGGAAGCTGCTGACGAGGTGGTTCGACAGGACTGCGTTATAACCGATGGCTACGCCTTTGGCATTGCGCAGGAAGAGGCTGTTGGGCGGATCGCCGGGGAACTGCGGCTCATCGGAAGAGCGATCGTTCTGCAGTTGGCCTCGGAAGAACAGATTGTGGTTGGGATGCAGTTGATAGTCGAAGCGCGAAATGTAAGTGTTGTAGCGAAGCTGGAGCGGCGCGGTGAAACGATAGCCGAAGAAGTTGAGGCCATCGCCGGGCGTTTCGCTGTTCGGCAGGGGGTAGGAGCGGAAGAGGTCGAGCACGGCGCGGTTTGCGCCGAGGGCTCGCGGGTCGAAGGCGCGGACGCGGTCGGGGGTCATGGTGACGCGCTGTCCGGCGCGGTTGCGATAGACTACCGAACCTTCGCGCAGCAACGCGGAAGGCACGGTGCGCTCGGCGTTGATTTCACTACGGTCGTTGCGCTGTTCCCAGTTGAGGAAGTAAAAAAGCTTGTTCTTGCGGATGGGGCCGCCGATGGACGCGCCGGGAATATTGATGAGCAGCTTGGGGCGCGGGACATCGGAGGAATTGTTGAAGAAGCCGTTGGCGGCGGTGATGGTGTTGCGGTGATACCAGTAGACGGAACCGTGCGTATCGTTGGTGCCGGACTTGGTGACGAGGGACACCTGGGCTCCGGAGCCGCGGCCTTGCTCGGCGCCGGCGTTGGTGGTGGTGGTGCGGAATTCTTCGACGGAATCGAGCGTGACGCGGAGGACGCTGGTGAAGGCGGTGCGCTCCATTTGCTCATTGACGTCGATGCCGTCGAGGGTGACGTTGGCCTGGTCGCTCTTGCCGCCGTTGACGTTGCCGAATTCGGTGACGCCTGGTTGCAGGGCGAGGAGTCCGGCGACGTTACGCGCGTAGGAGGGGAGTTGCAGAATCGGGCGCGTGCCAAGGGCATTGCCGAGCGAGGCATCGATGGTGTTGACTTGCGGAACTTCGGCGCTGATGGTGACCGATTCGGCGATGCTGCCGGCCTTTTCGAAGGCGATGTCGTAGCGGGCGGGCGTGGCC
>CALFYN010000332.1 GCA_937952345.1 uncultured Acidobacteriota bacterium | reverse complement strand
CGGCAGCGAGTTTTTCTTGATGCATTCCACGCTGGTGGGCGGCCCCAACTGCAGAGCCAGATTCGGCGCGCCTAGAATGTGGCACGCCATATCGCCCAACGCACCGCAGCCGTAGTCGTAGAAGCCGCGCCAGTTGAAAGGCTGATAGAAATTGCCGTATTGATTCGGATAGCCGGCGCCCCCCGATGTGTACGGACGCGCTTCCGAGATGCCTTGCCACAAATCCCAATCGAGCGTGGCCGGCACTTCATCCGGTGCCGGCACGCTGGTGATGCCTTGCGGCCACAGCGGGCGATTCGTCCAGGCGTGCACTTCGGTCACATTGCCGATCGCGTCACTCCAGATCATCTCCGCCACCTGGCGCGTTCCTTCGTTCGAATAACCCTGATTGCCCATCTGCGTGGCAACCTTGTATTTGTTCGCCGCTTCCATCAACTGGCGGGCTTCCCAAATGGTGCGCGTGAGTGGCTTCTGCACGTACACACCCTTGCCCCGCTCCATGCACCACATTGCCGCCGTCCCATGCATATGGTCCGGTGTACTGACGATGACCGCATCGATGTTCTTCGCCTCTTTGTCCAACATCTTGCGGAAATCTTTGTACTTCGGCGCCTTGTCGTACTCCTTGAATTTGCGCGCCGCCTGCTTTTCGTCCACGTCACAGAGCGCCACGATGTTTTCCGACGCACACCCGTCGATATCGCTGTTGCCTTTGCCACCTGAACCAATAGCCGCGATGTTCAACTTCTCGTTTGGGGAGCGATAGCCCATACCGCGTAGAGACGCAGAACTCCCGAACCCGCCGGTAGGAACAGCGCCGGAAAGCAGGGCGCCGAAAAAGAAATGCCGTCTGGTGGAACCGTATGCCATGTATGCTAGAGCCTCGTTTACGAGACTACACCCTCCGAGAAGAAAATGCACTTCCCTTGCCCCCAGCCTTATCGATCAGGTATCCTTACGCGAAATCTGGCAGCGGGCCACCTGCTGCTAGTTTCAATATCCAGGAGGATTCCAGATGTTCCAAGCGTTCAAAGAATTCGCCATGAAGGGCAACGTGCTCGACATGGCGGTCGGTGTCATCATGGGCGCCGCATTCGGGAAAATCGTGAGTACGTTTACGGAGGGCATCATGATGCCCCCTGTCGGGAAGGTAATGGGATCGGTGGATTTTTCGAACAAGTTCATCAATCTCACTGACACCCCGGTGGTGAGTCTGGCGGAGGCCAAAGCGAAAGCCGTCCCTGTCATCACCTACGGGATGTTGGTCAACAACATCATTGATTTCCTGATTGTGGCGTTCGTGTTGTTTCTCGTTATTCAGGGCTTCAACAAAATGAAGAGAGACGCTCCGGCGCCCCCGCCCCCAGGACCGTCTCCCGAACAGAAACTGCTCACCGAAATCCGCGACCTTCTCGCCTCCCGCAAAGGCGCATAGTTCACCCTTCCCGGCAGGACGCAATCCCGCAGCGTCCTGCCCTGTCCCTCCGCTTGCGCCCGTCGCGGGCTGTTACAATTCCGTTGTGAATCTCCGAACGATCGCTATCCCGGTCTGTTGCCTGTTGGCTTCCTGCGTGAGCCCTACCGGCACCGGAACGTATTCCACGGGAAGCCGCTCCGATGTCCTGGACTTCCTCTCCATGTACAACGAGATCGATGGCAGGCTGGCCACCGTGGCATCGGAATCGCAGTGGAAATCCTCCACCGATGTCAATGATCAGCACACGGGAGAGCGCATCGGCTCTGATCGTGCCCTGGCCGGATTCCGTGGCAGCC
>CALFYN010000331.1 GCA_937952345.1 uncultured Acidobacteriota bacterium | reverse complement strand
GCGGTGCGCGTGGGCTGGTCGTTGCGGAAGCCGGGAAACAGTGGATCGTCGGGCCTTAATCCAGCTTGTGAGATCCACTCCTCCAGGTACTGCTCCAGGTTGTGGTGACAAGGCATCTCGTTCACCTTGCCGCCCTTTTCCTGCAATCGCACCCAGCCGCGGCGTCCTTGCACGAAGTAATCGCCGGCGGTCATCGACAGCGCCGCGCCGACGCGGGCAAAGGTATAGGCCATGAGCGCAATCAACGCCCGGTCGCGCAGATCGATGAGCCGGCTGGCGCCGATGGATTCGAGCAGCGCGCGCATCTCATCCGGATGCAGCACGGGTGTTTTTCCCCGGCGCTGGCTGAATCGGGGGCCGCGCACCGGAGTAGCCGGGTTCGAGGGGATTGCCTGGCGCACCACCAGCCAGTCAAACAGCGCTCTTAGCGCAGCCAAGTGCTGTTTGGCTGTGGGTTTGGAATGCGTGCGGAGCAACTCCTCAACATAGGCCGCTACGTGGAACGGGGCGATGGCTGCCAAGGTGAGTCCATGGGCCTGGCACCAGGTGGAAAACCTCCGCACGGCGTGAAAATACGCCCGCCGCGTGTTCGGATTGCGGATGTGCGCCGTGAAGTATTCCCAGAAGCTCTGCGCATCGGCGCGGCTGGCGAGAAACAAAGCCGGCAGCGCGGTGTCTATTCCCTGGACCGGTAGCATCGCTTTCTCTATCAGATCATAGCTACCATCAAAAGATCAGGGGTCCGCACGAGAAAGGAGACGGATGGAACGTATCGACGAACTCAAACTCAAATACCAGTCGGTGTTGAATCTGATCAAGCAGAAAGGGGTGCGCCTGGCGCATGTGCACCTCAAGGACAACAAGCTGTTTGTGCAGGGCGCGGCGCCTTCGCAGGAGGTGAAGAACGACATCTGGAACCAGATCAAGCTGGTGGACGCCACCTATTCCGATCTGACCTGCGATCTGACGGTTGACCCGAGCCTCGCTCCGGCTGCGCCGCCTCCGCCGCCGCAACGCACCTACACCGTAGTGGCCGGCGATTCGCTGTGGAAGATCGCGTCGCACTTCTATAAGAACGGGGCGCAGTATCCGAAGATCATCGCCGCCAACCCGGGCAAGCTGAAGGATGAGAAAAGCGTGATCCATCCCGGCGATGTACTGGTGATTCCCGACTAACGGAAGTAAACTCACGCGGGCAAAGCGCGAATCTCCTGGAACTACATGGAGTTGGCTGCGTACTTCCGTACTTGGAGGATTCGCGCTTTGACCGATCTGCTCCGCGATCTGCAATACACGCTACGCCGCCTGGGCCGCACACCTGTCTTTACCCTGGCTACGGTAGTGACGCTGGCGCTGGGGATTGGCGCCAACACCGCCATCTTCAGCATCATTCACAGCGTGCTGCTGAAGCCACTGCCTTTCCCGGAACCGGAGCGGTTGATTGGTGTGTGGCAAACAGCACCCGGTGTGAACATCAAGGATCTGAATCCTTCCCTGGCCGATTACGTGACGTACCGTGAGGAGGCGAAGACATTCGCCGATGTGGCCATCTGGACCGGCCGCTCCGCGACGGTGACGGAGTTTGCCGATCCGGAGCGGGTGGAAGGAATCAGCGCCACGTTCCGGCTGCTTCCCATGCTTGGCGTGCAGCCGGTGATCGGCCGCCCGTTCACGGAGAAAGACAGCGAAACCAAAAGCCCCGATGTGCTGCTGCTGAGCTACGGCTACTGGCAGCGGCGCTTCGGAGGAGATCCGAAAGTGCTCGGACGGCGCATCATGGTGGATGGTGCGGCGCGGGAGATTATCGGAGTGCTGCCGCATGGATTCTGGTTCATGGACATGGGTCACGATCTGATCCTGCCGCTACGCTACGACCGCGCCAATGTGCGATTGGCGGGCTATAACTTCCGGGGCGTTGCGCGGCTGCGGCCTGGAGTGAGCATCGAGCAAGCAAACGCCGATGTGGCACGGATGATCCGTATCGAACTGGACCGCTTTCCCCCGCCGCCAGGACTCAGCCGCGAGATGATGAACGACGCCCGGCTGGGGCCGAATGTACGGTGGCTGAAGGACGATCTACTGGGCGACATCGGCCGCAGCCTGTGGGTGGTGATGGCGACTATCGGCATTGTGCTGCTGATCGCCTGCGCCAATGTGGCCAATCTGCTGCTCGTCCGGACGGAAGGGCGGGCGCAGGAACTGGCGGTGCGGGCCGCCCTGGGCGCGGGCCGTGGTCGAGTCGCGCGGGAACTGCTGATGGAAAGCCTGCTGCTGGCTCTGGCAGGCGGCGCTTTGGGCGTTGGATTCGCCGCCGCCGCGGTGAAGCTGATTCTGGAGATCAGCCCGGCGCGGCTGCCTCGCTTCGATCAGATTTCCGTCGATGGGACGGCGCTGCTGTTCACGCTGGCGCTGTCGATTCTCGCCGGATTGGCGTTCGGCTCATTTCCCGTGTGGAAACAAGGCGCCATTTCCGTGGCCGAATCGCTACGCGCCGGTGGACGCACGATGAGTTCGAGCCGCGACCGCAATTTTGCCCGCAACATGCTGACCGTGGTGCAGGTGGCGCTGGCGCTGGTGCTGCTCATCGGATCCGGGCTGATGATTCGTACGTTCCAATCCATGCGCCGGGTGCATCCCGGATTCCGTGAGCCGGAGGCGTTGCAATCGCTGCGCATCTCGATCCCGCGGAATGTGGTGAGCAAGGATCCGGAACTGCTGTTGATGCAACAGAATCTGGTGAACCGGCTGGCAGCTTTGCCCGGGGTAACAGCGGCGAGTCTGACGGGGGCGCTCCCGATGACGGGCGCATCGTCGCAGGATCCGATTGCGGCAAGCGATCGCACGTATCCCGCCGGCCAGATTCCGCCCCTGCGGCGCTTCTTCACACTGGGCCCGGGAGCCTTGCAGGCGATGGGGGCGACGCTCGCCGCGGGCCGGGAGTACACCTGGAGCGATATTCACGAAAAACGCCAGGTGGTGCTGATTGGGGAAAGCTTTGCCCGGGAATACTGGGGCTCGGCGCAGGCCGCGATCGGCAAACAGATCAAATCGAACCCGAACGACAAGTGGAGCGAGATCATCGGCGTGGCCAGCGATATTCGCTTCGACGGGGTGGATCAGAAGCCGCCATCAGCGGTGTACTGGCCGCAGCGGACTTCGAGCTCGATGGTGTTTCTGCTGCGCACGGCGCGCGCCGGGAGCGAAAGCCTCACCGAGGAGATCCGCAAGACCGTGTGGGCGGTGAATGGCAGTCTGCCGATCACCGAGGTGCGGACGATGGGGGAGATTTATCAGCGATCGATGTCGCGCACTGCGTTTACGTTGACGCTGCTGGCCATCAGCGGGGGGATGGCGCTGCTGCTGGCGGCGGTGGGGATTTATGCGGTGATTTCGTATACCGTGGCGCAGCGTACACGGGAGATCGGGATTCGCATGGCGCTGGGGGCGGAACACGCCAGGCTGAAACGGATGTTCGTCGGCCATGGATTGTTATGGGGAGGCATCGGCGCGGGAGTGGGATTGGTGGCGGCTGCTGCTTTGGCGCGGCTGATGTCTACGCTGCTGTATGAGATCAGCCCGTTTGACCCGCTCACCTATGCCGCTGTGGCCGCGGGCCTGCTGGCAACGGCGGCGGTGGCCAGTTACCTGCCGGCGCGGCGCGTGACTCGGGTGGATCCGATGGAAGCATTGCGGGCGGAGTGAGATTGCGGCAGGAAACGCGAAAACAGGGACTGGAGGGTTATCCAGCCCCTGTTTGAGTGACAGTACAGGATGCGAATGAGCGAAAGCGTCTCGAACCGGGCCTCGATTTCGCACTACCCCGTAGCTCGACAAACTCAAGCCCGAACGCCGTTACCGGTGCGACTTTTAAGCGGTAACGATGCCGGTTTTGCGGGGCATCGACGCCTGATCCGAGATGGCTTCTGGAACCATCCGGCTCCGTCTGCCTTCATCTAATAACGCGCAATTGGCTGGGAAATTTGATCACGAAAGTTTGCCCAATTCGTGGAGGCTGCGCGGCAGAGCCTCGCGATGCCGTATTGGTGTGTGTCGAATATGCGTTTGATTTTTGAAAAGTGTGTAGTCAGTGTGTATTATGGAAGGAGCAAGCGATGAGGGAGATAGCGCGTGAACAGCCGGGACGTTATCAAGCAATTGCAGAAAGACGGCTGGTTCGAAGTTGATCAGGCCGGCAGTCACAAGCAGTTCAGACACCCGGCAAAAAAGGGCCGCGTGACGGTGCCGCATCCGAAACGCGACATCCCCACCGGAACCCTCAAGAGCATCGAAAAACAGGCCGGAATTAAGCTGCGGTAATGCGGCGGGAAAGAGAGGACCATGGACTACATCGCCTATCTGCACAAGGACAAGACGTCCGACTTCGGCGTGAGCTTCCCCGATTTTCCAGGCTGCATCACGGCCGGCCGGACGCTTGAAGAGGCGCACAAGATGGCGGCCGAGGCGCTCGCCCTGCACATGGCGGGCATGCAGGAGGACGGTGAGGAGATCCCGGAGCCGTCCACGCTCGATGATCTGGCCAACGATCCGACGCGTGAAGGGGCGGTGGCCTTTCTGGTCCATGCCGATTCCGCAACGGACCGGACGGTACGGTTCAACCTGACCGCGCGCGAAAAGCAGCTTGAGCAGATCGACCGCCTGGCGGAAGAGGCAGGGCTGACGCGGTCGGCGTTCATGGTTCAGTCGTCGCTGCGGCGCGCCCCCGGACTCTCGCGCCGGAGACCGATTGTTCCGCAGTCCCGAAGACGCCGCCGCGCTTGATGAAGGGGTGGCCGTCTCCGAGTGAAATGGAGAAAGGTTCACGACGATGAACGGCTTGCCCAAACGGGCGTATCGTCGTTCCGAAATCCATTCGGGACCTGGGCCTTCGGGCGGGCAGCGATATGGAGATCACCGAAACGCCGGATGGGATTGTTTTGAAGCCTGTCGCCGAGCGTCACTCCCTCCCAATTCGATTGGGGACCGCTTTCTCAGCGAAGAGCGCGAACAACGCAGTCGCGGAATGCTCGGGCAGTGAACCTGTTCTTCGACACCTCGGTGCTGATCGCATCGGCGAGCCCTGAAGCGGGCAAGGTACAATATCCCCTTCTATGACTCCGCAACAGAAAGCCGAATCTCTCGGCATTACCTTCGCCCCGCAGACGCCGGGGTATTTGAACCTCTGCGTCCGCACCGGCAACCAACTGATCACCTCGGGCCATGTCAGCGGGCTGAAGGGCAAACTCGGGGCCGGGCTCACGACGGAAGAGGGCTATCAGGCGGCGCGCGATTGCGCCACGCGTATTCTGCAATCGGTGTGGAATGCCCATGGGACGCTCGACGGGTTGCGCGTGCTGAAGGTGCTCGGATGCGTCAATTCGGCGCCGGAATTCATTGAGCAGCATGTGGTGATCAACGGCGCCTCTGACCTGCTGCACGAAATCTTCGGCAAGCAGACCGACGGGTTCCACGCCCGCAGCGCGCTGGGATTCGCCTCGCTGCCGACAGGAGCGGCGGTGGAAGTGGAAGCGATCTTCGAGATTAAGTAGAAGGCGTCTCGTCGGCGATACCGGAAATCACGACTGGTGCGCGGTCGGGGAACTCTGCTACGAGAGACAGATTCCCTCCCATTGCCTGAACGGTCTTGCGTAGTGTGGAGAGTAACAGGTCGCTCCGTTTTTCCAGGCGAGAGACGTAGTCTTGGGAAACGCCCAGCTTCCTGGCCACCTTTACCTGGGTGAGCTTCCGCGCCCGGCGGAGTTCACGCAAGGTCATCTCTTCGGCTAGCAAGGCAGCGGCACGCGCCTCTACCTTCTTACGTTGGTTCGGGCTAAGCTTCCCGATGATGTTATCCACGTTGATTGGCATGGCTTACCCTCCTGTCTTCCTTTGGACGATTCGCAAACGCATCAAATGGATGTCGAACCGCTCATCAGCCTTGCGGATCAATTCACGGTAGAAGCGCCTTTCCACTCCTCCGGATTTGTCCCCGGCAACGAGCAGGATCGCATTTCGTTTCGGATCAAATGCGAAGGCGACTCTCCATTCCCCTCCCACGGCGCTAAACCGCAGCTCCTTCATCTTTGCGTAGCGCGAGCCCTTCAGGGTATCCACGCGAGGGCGTCCTAAGCTGGGTCCGAACTGCTGCAGCAAGCGAGTGAGCGCCAAGATTTCTGTTCGTACTGCTTCCTGCAA
>CALFYN010000330.1 GCA_937952345.1 uncultured Acidobacteriota bacterium | reverse complement strand
TGAGCCGGGTGAACGGTTACCGGCTTGCGCCGCGGCTGATCAAATGAAGATTGCGGAAGTTTTTTATTCGATACAGGGAGAGGGCACGCTGCTGGGCGTGCCTTCCGTGTTTCTGCGTACGAGCGGATGCAATCTGCGATGCGTTTGGTGCGATACGCCCTACACGTCCTGGAGGCCCGAGGGTACGGACTGGACCATTCGCGCGTTACTGGATTACGTTGCCGGCTGTTCCACCGGATATGTTGTGGTGACAGGCGGCGAGCCGATGATTCAGCCTGAAGTGGCCGCGCTGACCGAAGGGTTGCGGGCCATGGGGCAGCACATTACCATCGAAACCGCCGGTACCGTGTTTCGCCAGGTGGACTGCGATTTGATGAGCATTTCCCCGAAGCTGGCGAATTCAACGCCCCCCGGGGAGTTCGCGGCGCAACATGAACGATTGCGCTATCAACCCGAGGTGCTGCGCCGCCTGATGACGAGCTATGCCTATCAACTGAAGTTCGTCATCGCCACGCGCGAGGATGTGATCGAGGTGGCGCGCATGGTGGACGAATTAGGCGCCGATCGAGGCAGAGTGCTGCTGATGCCGGAGGGGACGAAATCCGCAATCGTGCGTGAGCGCGGGCTCTGGCTGGCGGAGGAATGCAAGCGCACGGGATTCCGTTATTCTCCGCGCCTGCACGTGGACCTGTGGGGCGATAAGCGCGGCGTGTAAGCTGGGCGCGTACTCGACTACAATTGAGCAGGACCGAAATCATTATGCCCAAATCCACTGTGCAAAACATGTACGGCCGCCCGTTCGAAATCCTCGAGGGCGACGATCTGCGATCCCTGTGCGAATCGACCATTCAGGAAGGCGGCGGCGCGCTGGCCACGAATACGGCCATGATGTGCCGGCCTTTCTGCGCTTCCGGCGCGGGCAATCCCATCATCTCGGCGCATCGATCTCCGATTCCCGGATTTGAATGGGACGAAGTCTGGTTCGGTTTTGAGGATTTTACATCGGAAGAAGAATTCCTCCGCCAGCACGGGTATTTTGGCTCCGGCCGCTGCTACATCGTGGTGAAGACGGAAGGCCGCAAGAAACTGGTGGCTCTCAAGGATTTCATCGCGCACTGTCCGGACACCATGCTCGGCCCTGCCCTGAAAGCGCTGGGGCATGGTATGTTCCGCTATTCGAAATTCTTCATCAACAAGAACCGCCTGCCGCACCATACACACGATGTGAAGGAAGAGGCGTACTGGATCGAGCCGACGATGATCGTCGATTACGATCTTTTCGACGAGCAGTGTTTCATGACGCTCGGCCTGCACGAGAACTTCGGGCCGCGCGAATTGCGCGAACATCTGACGGCGGCGGGTTGGGACGATCCGATGAAAGTGCTGAAGCGCCATGCGCGCTGGGTGTACATGCGTCCCGGGAATGCGATGATCATGAAGACCCAGAATCTACATGGGCCCGCCGCGTTTCTGCCGCACTACGAACCGCAATTCCTCGATGACGGCTACCGCATGTATGAGCCGATGCCGAAAATCCCGCGCAGCCTGCTGGTGGGCCGCGAAATTCCCAAGCGCCTGCGTGTGGCCGATGTGGCCGCCGATGCGCTGCAGGATCGGGAGGAATTGCTGGACTACCTGGTTTCCGATGAAGCGCTGGACTGGAAGAATATCCATGATCCGATGTATGCCGAGAAGCACTCCTGCGCTTCCATTCTCGATACGAACACCTGTGACGGCGAGGACGTAACGGACCACTGGGTGATCTATGGGGCATTTGGGCGCGAGAACAATCATCAGGTGCTGGCTTCAAAGCGGCTGGTGATTCAGCCGGGTGTTTCCTACCGCATGCAGGATCCCGTGGGCAGCGATCTCATCTGTACCGCGGGCGTGGGCACGGTAGGCAAGCATGTCGCCGCGGCGCCGCGCGCATTGAAGCCCGGCGATCTGGGCAACTGGTGTTTCATCATTCCGGCGGAAACGGCGAAGGACGTCGTCATTCGCAACACCGGCGATTGTGAGATGGTGCTGCTGCGCACGTTCGGGCCGGATCACCCATCAATGCCGGTGCTGCCGTGGCAGGATCGCAGCGTGTTGCGGCCCAAGCCTGTTGGCAAGTAACGCCTCCGCTATACTCCCGCTACGGTGGTGCGATGCATCAGCCGCCGCAGCGGGAGTTCATAATTTCGCACGGCGCGATGTTGGGTGAGGCAGTTGTCCCACAGCAGCAGATCGCCTTCGCGCCAGCGATGCGTGTAGAGCGCTTCCGGCCGCACCATGTGGGCGTAGAGCCGGTGCAACAGTTCCTGGCTCTCTGCGGCGGTGATACCTTCGATGGCCGCCGTGAACCCTTCATTGACGAAGACGACCTTTCGTTGCGTGATCGGGTGCCGGCGAATGACCGGATGACGGACATCTGGTACTTTGCGCAATTGCTCCTCAGTGAGCGCGCCGCGCCCGCCGGCGGATTGCTGCTTGCGGTAGCGGTCACCGTAGCGATGGATCGCCGTCAACCCTTCCAGCCGTTCGCGCAGTTGCGCGGGCAGCGTGTCATAGGCATGCGCGGCGCTGGCGAATAGCGTTTCGCCGAATACCACGCCGTCGCGCACGGGCACTTCCAGGGCATAGAGCAGCGAACAGCGGCTGGGATTGGCGATGTACGACAGGTCGCTGTGCCAATACTGGCCGGCGTCGGCGAGTCCGATATTGCGCCCGTCTTCGACGACGTTTGACACGATGAGGATTTCCGGATATCCGGGCTTCAAGTATTGCGTTGCGACATGGATTTCGAGATTCCCCAGCCTGCGGCTGAAGGCGATGTGTTGCTCTGGAGTCAATTTCTGGTGGCGGAATACGATGACTCCGCGGTCGTGGAATAGGTCTTCGACGGCGCGGAAGGTTGTCTCGTCGAGCGGGTGCGCCAAGTCGAGCCCTGTGATTTCCGCACCGAGTGGTGCGGGGCTCAGCGTGATTTCCATGTTGTGCTGTTCAACCCAACCACTCGATGCCGTCCACGGTGTCCCCGTCGTTGCGCGACCCCACCATGTAGGCGCTCAACTTCGCCCCGGCATCCAACGCCTGCACACGCACGACCAGCTCATTCATCCCGGGTTGGAGTTCCACCGCCTGTTGATACTGTCCGTGACGGTACCGTGTGCGGCACTCTTCCTGCATTACGGGCCGTCCATTGAGAAGGGCTTCGAAGCGGCCGCTGGCGCCGATCCAAAGGAATGCCTTGGCGTGCCCCGCCGAGCGGATGCGAGTGGCCGCGGCAAAGCGCGCGCCTGGTTTCCCGCTGCTGCTATCGAATTCCAGTGTGTCGGTGCTGCTTTCGCGGCGCTTCCAGGATTGCAGCGGTGTATCGGGGCGGTCTGTCACGCGCCATAGCCGGTTGCCCCGGCCGTACCAGGATTTGGGCTTTGCCCAACGCTGCCGCAATGCCGCGGCGTCGCCACCGTTCACATCCACCTGCGCCAGATCACGTGTGCCCATCAGCCGCTTCGCGGCCATGTGGAGGAATTCCATGTCCCACGGGTTGTAGCCGAGCAGATACGCCACCAGGGAATCGACGGCGACCGGATCTTCGCCGGCGAGGACAAGATTGCTCTGCACCATCTGGTCTTCGCGGTCGCAGTTGTGCTCCTGGTATTGCAGTCCGCGCAATCCGTCCACCACCGCGTAGTCCGGGGGATGAAACGCCGCCAGATCGACGATGAATGGATCGATGCGGTTATCCACGGAATGCCCCGAATGCAGTCGCGCGTTGTGGAAGGTGCCGGCCACTGCGTAGGCTTCGCGCGGCGCGGTGCCGACGTAATTCTTGAGGCAACAGGTAATGCCGCTTTGCAGGTGGCACTTCATCACCGGCACGGTGATGAGGAAATCGCAATTGCGGATGGCATTCGTCACGTAGTAATCGGGCCGCGCACCGAACGCGCCAACGCCGTTGCTTGCCTTTGGTACGGCGATGCGCTGGAACTGCCCGCTGGCATCGCGCACCGCGTCGTAACTGAGATCGACGTAGTCGAAGCGCCGGCCCGGGTAGCGTTTGCGGAAATCGGCGAGCATGGCGCCGAACGATCCGCCTTGGCCTGGGAACTCTTCAGTGCCCCAATCGAATGTCATTGCGTCACGCCGGACGCCGTCTTGAAAGATGATGTTGTCCCTGGCGGGATCGGAGAGACGCCGGTAGCTGCCTCCCTCGGCGAAGGTGATGCGCGCGGCTTTGGAAAACTGGGCCACGTATTCGAATACGGCGCGGGTGACGCGGAAATCCGTGATATCGCCGGTGCGATACGATTCGCGCCCGCGCAGGCCAACGACATTGGGCTTGATCACAACCCACGATCCGGGGCGGATTTTCGTTTCCAGGCTGCCAGCCCGTGCGCCGGCAAGGCGAATGGCCGTCCAGACCATATCGCGTACACGTTCGTAGTCGAGCGGATCCGCGGTGGAACTGGGCCGCTGCAGTTTGCTGTAGTTGGATGGCACCAGCCCGATTCGTGTCCGTGGCGCATCGCCGAACAGTGTACCCGGCGCAAACGCGCTACCCGCGGCGGCCAACATCAGTTGCCTGCGGCCAATGAAGTTCATACACAATATATACACGATCATGCAATCCGGAAGCAGCGCAAAACCGAAGGAATGGATCACGGCGGCGGCGAGCCGCGATACGGCTCCGCGCATCGGGCTGATTCCTTCTACTTATACCGGCGGCGAAGAAATGGATGGCCGCAAGATTCGTTCGCTGAACAAACCCGCGCCGCTTGCGGAACCACTGACGGCGGCGCAACTCGAAGATATGCTGCATCTTGCCGTGGAGCTAGGCGGCGGACGCCGTGGCGGATTGGCGACGGCCATTGGCCGCGACGATTGGGTGGTGGTAAAGGTGAACGTCCAGAGATGCCCTGGCGACGACGGGTTTCATGCGGGCGCGGTCACGGATCTAAGGATTGTTGCGAGCGTGCTGCGATATCTCGCCTCGCGCGGTTTGGGACAGCGCTTCACGATCGCCGAAGGTGCGCCCTGCCGCGGCGAAATTTGGGACACGACGTGGGATAACCACTTCGACGGGCTTAGCTATCGAGCCATGGTGCGGAGTCTGTCTTCGGCCTACCCGAAACTGCGATGGGAACTCGCCGATTTGAACTCCTCGCCTGCCATCGCGGCTACGGTGGAGGGGCGCGTGCTGGCGCGACACAATCCGCAAGGCGCGTACCATGTGCCTCGACTGCTGCGCGAATGCGACAAGATCATCTCCATCACTCCGCTGGCTACCATGCCTGGCAGCGGCATCGGCTTGTCGATCATGAATTACCTGGGCTTTGCTCCCGGAGCGCAGTACGGCTATCCCAAGAACCTCGCGGCACTTGGCGAACCGGGCGAAGTGGCGCTGGATCTGTTTTCCTTTCATCCCGCCGATTACGTGATCGCCGGCGGGACGTTTGCCGCGGATACGCGCATGCGCAGGCACAATGTTCTGATCGCCGGGACGAGTGCGCTGGCCGTGGATACGGTTGGCGCGGCGATGATGGGCTTGGATCCCGAATCCATTCCGCACCTCAGTCTGGCGGTGAAGCGCGGCTATGGAACGAACGAGGCGTACTCTATCTGGACGCGAGGCGCGGAGATTGACGAAGTGAAGGCGGAGTTCGCGAAACCTTGATTTACGCGGTGAGCGCTTCGAAAAATTCGCAGTGCCTTACAAACCCGAGTTTTTCGTAGACGTGAATGGCCGCGTGATTGTGCGCCGCCACATTGAGAATCACGGTCTGGATGCCGGCTGCCAATAATGCGGCGGTGACCGCGCTGGTGACGGATTGCGCCAGCCCCTGCCCGCGATGTTCGCGGTGCGTGTAGACATTGCCTATCGCCGCGGTGGCTTCTCTCTGCGATACGATGTGCGTCCCCGCCGCGGCCACCAGCCGCTCCTCGCGCCGCACTCCGAAAAAGAATCCGCCGTCGAGCATGGAAGGGAAAAAGAAATCCGGTGATTCTCCCGCCGCGGCGCCATCCGCATACAAAGCCGTGAGAGCATCGGCGTCGGCGATGCCAAGTGGAACGGCATTCGGACATCCGGCCGCGGGCGAGTCCAGCCGCATGCGGATCATTGGCTTGCTCCAGGCGATTGGCGTCCGCGCGGCCAGCAGCGGCAGCGCGGCATGACGGATCTGCAAATGCGTGCCGGTGACAAACGGGATGGATGGTAGCAGGCGCTCCAGCGAGTCGTCCGTGCCGCTGTAGAAAAAGACCGGGTTGGGGAATTCGCGGTACCACAGTGCAATGGAGGAATCGTCTGGGAAACCATACCAATCGCTGTGGTGGAAACGGCAATCATCGAGATCGCCGAGCGCATAGGCCGACCAGGACGGATCGCTCCGCAGGCGGCGTCGAATCTCGGCCTTTTCGTACAGGTTCATCACTTAACCAAGGTATCGAAAAAAACATTCGGAACGTGCCCCGTTGGGCTGGAACTTCATGTATGATGAGCCAAACAGGAACGGCCGGATGCTTCTTCTCTGGGTGCTCCTCACGATCGGGATTCGCGCCGCGGAAGTCCCCGCGGGAACCGTACTCTCTGTGCGTTTGACGGAGTCACTTTCCTCGGATGGCAATCGCGTGGAGGATCGTGTCCAGGGACTGC
>CALFYN010000329.1 GCA_937952345.1 uncultured Acidobacteriota bacterium | reverse complement strand
GGCAATTCTGGTAGGGTGGTTTTCATGGCTACCGTGATTCGGTTGTGGGAGGTGCAGGGGCAGGGGCTGAAGCCGCTGCAGGAGGCTAGTTTAGCCGAATCGCATGTGGAGGCAGAACTGGAGACGTGGATTGCGCGCGATGCGGAAATCCTGGGCGACCGGTTGCTGATCATCGACCGGCAGAGAGATATTCCGGGCGTGGGCCGGTTGGATTTACTTGCGGTGGATCAGAGCGGCCGGCTGGCTGTGATCGAGTTGAAGCGCGATCGTGCTCCGCGGGAGGCGGTGGCGCAGGCCCTGGATTATGCGTCTTGGCTGGATGGGACGACTGAAGATGTTGTGGAGGCGAACGCGGAACGGTATCTGGGCAGACCGCTTGCAAAGGCGTTTTTCGATTATTTTCAGATGGAGATGCCGGAATTGTCGTGCCAGCAGCATCGCATTATTCTAGTTGCGCCACGGCTCGATGCATCGGCGGAACGGATTATTGCCTACTTGTCGGAACGCTACGGGGTTGACATTAACGCCGTGTTCTTCCAGTGCACGAAGCTCGACGATGGACGGGAGATATTGGCGCGGACGATGCTGGTGGCGGAGGAGGCTCGCATTGCTGGGGCGATCCGCAAGCGGCGTCCGGGTCTGAACGAACTGCTGGCGATGGCGGAGGAAAAGGGAACGCGAGCAATTGTCGACGCGTGCAGGCGGTGTGCTGATGTATGCACGGAGCAGCCAGAAAAGAGCTATGGTGGATCGCTCCGGTATTGGGCAAAGAATGGTTCGGGGCAATGGCGGATGGTGTTCGGGGTGAATATTGCGGCGAAGAATAGTCCTCCGGCGGGGCAGTTGGATGTGTGGCTGCCCGTGCGCAGTCTGGCTGAGGTGTCAGGAGAAAGCGAAGAGGCCCTGCGCGTGCAATTGCGGGAGCATCCGGTACTGGAGTTTCAAACGGTCGATTGCTGGTTGAGGTTGAAGAGTGCAAGAGATGCGGAGGGGCTGGTGGAATTGGTGCGTGGGTGGTGTAAAGAGAATCGCGGTTAGAATTTGCCGTCGCGCACGGCGAACTTCGTCGGTTTGCCGAGGCTGACGCCGCCCATGCCGATCCAGCCGGCGATCCATTCGATCATTTGATCGGGGGTGACGCTGGGATATCCGAAAATGCGCTGGCATTTTGCCGCATTATTTAGCAAAGCTGTGGGGGCTTCCTGGCCGGTGAGGATGGGATCGACGCCGAAGTGCTGGCCGAAGCGCTCGGCGATGTAGCGGACGGAGAGCGTTTCCGGTCCGGTGAGATTGAGCGCGGCGGCGGGCGAGGAACACAGCGACAGGCTGCGGAGCACCACCGAGTTCGCATCGCCTTGCCAGATGACGTTGACACTGCCCATGGTGACGTCCACGGGGCGGCGTTCGAAGACCGCGGTGCCGATGTCCACCAGCACGCCGTAACGCATTTCCACTGCGTAGTTGAGCCGCACATTGACTACCGGTGTGCCGTAGCGTACGGAGAAGAATTCGAAGAGACGCTCGCGGGCGAGGACCGATTGGCCGTATTCGCCGACGGCGTTGAGCGGCGTTGTCTCGGTGGCTCCGCCGGAGGAGACGGGGACGAAGGGGTAGATGTTGCCGCTGGACATGGCGACGATGCGGGCGTGGCGGAAGCGCTCGGCGACGATGGCGGGGAGCCATGCGTTCATGCCCCAGGTGAGGTACTCCGAGCCGGTGGAGCCGAATTTGCGCGCGGCCATGTAGATGACGTTGGGCACGTCGGGGAGAAGGGCGAGTTGCTCACGGTCGAGCAGATCGGCGCTGATGGTTTCGACGCCCCACTGCTGGAGTTTCTCGCGTGCGGCGTCGGTGGAATAGCGGGAGACGGCGATGATGCGCTGCTCGATGCCGGCTTCTTCGGCGGCGCGTTTGGCGCGGCGGGCGAGCGTGGGCCCCATTTTGCCGCCGGCGCCGAGAATGATGAGCGGGCCGCCGAGGGTGGAGATGAAATCGATGTCCGCCTTCGAGGGGCGGGATAATAGCTCTTCCAGTTCCTGTTCGCTGGCGATGATCATCGTTTGTATCCGATCTTGCGGAGGAATCCGTGACGCCACTCCTTGGCATCGGCATCTTCGACGCCTTTGGGCGACGCGCCGTCGATGACGCCGAGAATGCCGCGCCCTTGCTCGGACTGCGCGACGATGACTTCGACGGGATTGGCGGTGGCGCAATAGAGGCCGACGATTTCCGGCACTTCTTTGAGGCGGGCCAGGATGTTGATGGGGAAGCCGTCTTTCATGACGATGATGAAGCTGTGGCCGGCGCCGATGGCGAGCGCGTTGTTGACGGCGGCGGACTTCATGTCTTCGTCGTTGCCGTCGAAGCGCACCAGGCAGGCGCCCGAAGCTTCGTTGAACGCCACGCCGAACTTCATCTGCGGCACTGTGTTGACGATGGTTTCGTAAATATCTTCGACGGTCTTGATGAAATGCGACTGGCCGAGGATGATGTTGGTTCCGTCCGGTATGTCGAGCCGGACCGATACAAGCTCCATAGGCAATAGGATACTAGGAAGCGTGAGGTACAAGTGAACGATTCGGACGTGTTGCGGCATATCGCGCGCCTGCCGCATGCGCGCGCGAATTTCAAGCAATTGGTGCGGGAGTTGGGGGCGAAGGGCGCGGCTCGCGATGAACTGGAGAAGATCCTGTTCCGCTTGCAGCAGAAGGGTGAACTGGTGGAGCCGCGATCGGGGCAATATGTGGTGACGCGCTCCAACCGGGAGTATGCCGTGGGGCGCGTCATCGCGCATCGCGATGGGTACGGGTTTGTGGCGATGGATCCGCCGATGGAGGGCATCAACGGGGACTTGTTTCTGCCTCCTGGCGAGGCGGAGAAGGCGATGCATGGGGACCGCGTGCTGGCTCGCATTGCGCACCGCGGGGCGATGGGACGTGCCGAAGCGGAGATTGTGAAGATCCTCAAGCGCGCACACAACGACATCGTGGGCGAGTTTCGCATCCGCCGCAACGGCTGCTTCGTCATTCCGCACGATGACCGCATCCGGCAGTGGATTCACATTCCCGATGGTTTGGAGATTCCGCCGCGCGGGGCGAATGCGGATCGTGTCGGCGTGCGGGCGATCGAGGTGAAAGGGCCCGAGGATCTGGACGGGTTGATTGTGCATGCCGAGATCCTGGAGTTTCCCGAGGGTGACGAATGGGCGGTGGGGCGCGTGGTGGAGGTGCTGGGGCATGAAGATGATTTCGGCATCGATGTCGAGATCATGATTCGCAAGCACCACATCCCGCATCGATTTCCGGATGACGTGCTGGAGCAGGCGCGGCAGACGCCGACCATGCTGGCCGATAGCGAGTGGCTGGGGCGCGAGGATTTTCGCGCGCTGGATATTGTGACGATCGACGGGGAGACGGCTCGCGATTTCGATGATGCGGTTTGGGTGGAGCGGCTGCCGAACGGCAACTACACGTTGCAGGTGCACATTGCCGATGTGAGCCACTATGTGCGTCCGGGGAGCGCGATTGACCGGGAGGCGCTGATGCGCGGCACGAGCGTGTATTTTCCGGACCGCGCGGTGCCGATGCTGCCGGTGGAGTTGTCGACGAACATCTGCTCGCTGCGTCCGAAGGAAGACCGGCTGGTGATGAGCGCGCTGCTGGAGATCGATCATGCGGGCGATGTGGTGAAACAGGAACTGGTGCGCGGGGTGATTCGCAGCGTGGAGCGCATGACGTACACGAACGTGCATCTGCTGCTGGAAGGCGATCAAGAGCTGCGAGAGCGGTACGCTCCGCTGGTGGCGCGATTCGAACTGATGCAGGAACTGGCGATGGTGTTGAACCGGAAGCGGCAAAAGCGCGGCTCGATCGACTTCGATCTGCCGGAGCCGCTGATTGAGTTTGATGAATTCGGGGAGATGGTGGGTGTGCGGCGCGCGCCGCGGAACATCGCGCACCGGCTGATTGAGGAGTTCATGCTGGCGGCGAATGAGGCGGTGGCGGCGCACATCGAATCGCTGGGGTGGCCGGGAATGTATCGCATTCACGAACCGCCGGATGCCAAGCGTGTGGCGGATTTCGAGGAAGTGGCCGCGCATTTTGGATACTCGCTGGGGGTGGGCGCCATTCCCGCCAAGCGCTATCACGTGACGGACCGCAAGCGGGACGGGCGGAAGATCAACCGCGATGTGGTTCTAGTGGATGATAAGAAGCTGCAGCTTACTTCGCGGCAGTATCAGCGGCTGGTGGCGAAGATCGAGGGGAAGCCGGAGGAACGCATCCTCAGCTACCTCATGCTGCGCAGTCTGCGGCAGGCTCGCTATAGCGAATCGAATGTCGGGCACTTTGCGCTGGCGTCGGAAACGTACACGCATTTCACGTCGCCCATCCGGCGCTATCCCGATCTGGTGGTGCACCGGATTCTAGGGGCATGGCTGGATAACCGGCAAGCGCCGTTGGACGAGGGCGCGCTGCATACGATTGCCACGGATTGCTCGTTTACCGAACGGCGTGCCGCCGAAGCGGAGCGCGAACTGGTGGAGTGGAAGAAGCTGAAGTTCATGATTGACCGTGTCGGCGAGGTGTTTCCCGCACTGATCATTCAGACGGCGAAATACGGGTTTTTCGTGGAATTGGAGGATTTGTTCGTGGAGGGGCTGGTGCCGGTGGAGACGTTGCCCGGCGACCGGTTTCGCTACCAGGAGAACACGCGCAAGATTGTGGGAGAGCGCAGCAAGCGAGTATTCAGCATCGGCGACCGCATGAGGGTGTGCCTGGATCGCGTGGATGCGGTGGAGAAGAAGCTGCAGTTCTCCCTGTATGAGCCCGCGCCGAAAAAGAAGCGCCGGTAGATTCAGCGGCGGGGATACTTCGCGGCCGCGTCGGAGAAACGGAAGGGACGCACGTCGGGAACCACGGCGGCTTCGGTGGTGAACTTGAAGGGGACGTTGCCGGGGCCGGGGTAGACGAGTTCGACAAAGAATGCCGCGTAGCCCTCGAGCGGCTTTGCGACGTGGATTTCGATTTGGTTGCCGTCGGGGACGATGAGCGGGCTCGGCTGATAGGCTTTGCCTATGACGTCGAGCCGGAAGTCGCGGGCTTTGGGGTTTTCGGCTTTCCACAGCGTCATACGGGCGGGGCGGTCTATCAGGTTTAAAACAAAAACACCGGGGGATGTTTTTTTCCAGGTGAAGCGGGGCCGCGGTGTACCAGTGAGTATTGCCTGGTAGAACGCCAGCATGCTGTCGACGGCATCCGAACCCTGCAGATTGTGTTTGGCATTGGGCACGTAGCGCAGGTGTTTTTCCTCGGGCAGATCGTGGTAGTAGAACTGCGCGTTGTCGGGGAGGAAGAACTCGTCGCCGGAGGCGTTAATGAGGAACTTCGGCAGGCGCATGCGCGGGCGGTGGCGATGCTCGTAGGGATCCTCGATGTTGAGCACGGCGCGATATTCGCGGGTGCCGATTTTATGGGGAAACAGGCCGTGTTCGATGTAATCCTTGAGGGAAGGCGAGAAGAAGCCGAGCACTTCGAAGTGATGGCGGGTGATGGCTTCGCTGTTGAGGGCGTCGATCACCAGCGGCATGATGGCCACCACGCGGCGGTCGACTTCGCCGATGAGCCAGGTGGTCCAACCGCGCTTGGATGCGCCCGCCACGACGAATTGATTCACCCGCAGAAAGCCGCCATCGGCGGTGCGGAGAAATTCCTGGATGGCATCCATGGCGCGGATGCCGCTTTTGACCATGGCCAGGCGCACGAGCCACGTGTCGTCCCTGGTGGTGAAATGCTTCACGCGGGTGTAGGCGATGATGTCGTCTTCGACGCGGGCGCGGTCCGGTGAGTCGGTGAATCGCAACGGCTGATTGGGCACCATGCCGAGATCGGCGACGACGGAGTTCGTTTCCATCGCCATGCGCACGGAGCGTTCCTGGGGCTGTTTCGGCGCGGGATTGTTGTTGTTGCCGCTGCCGATGAACAGCAGGGCTTTATCCGTGCGGACGCGGTTCGGGCGCACGATGGTGAGCCAGTGCTTCCAGACGGGCTTGTCGACATCCCTTTCAGAACGCCACGTCTGCGATGTGAGTTCGAGCACATGCGTCTGGTAGCCGTCGCCGGGGATGGTGTGCACCAACTTCCAGCCGTAGGCGGAATCGTAGGCGGCGACATAGCGATCGAGCGCTGATTGCTGAGCCGGCAACGGCAGGACGGCGAGTGCCAGAAGAAGCGAGTTCCGGAGGGCGGACATTTCTTGACAGTACATGATCCCGGCGCGCGGATGGTTTCGCGTACTACCACAGAGGGCAAGAGACAAACATGAACAGAACATATCCTCTTCGATGGATCGCAATGGCGTTGGCGGTGACTCTATGGAGTGCTCCCACCACAGCGCCGGTACAGACGAAAAATGCGGCTCTGCAGCAGGCGATCAAAGCAGGCGACGTGCCGCGGATCAAGGTGTTGCTGGCGGATGGGGCCGATGCCAATGCCGCCGACGATTCGGGCACTCCGGCGGTAATGAATGCCGTGTTGTATTGCGGCCCCGAAGTGCTGCGCCTGATGCTGGACGCGGGCGCGGATGCGAACGCGAAGAATCCCATGGGATCGACGGTATTGGTATGGGCGGCGGGCGATCCGG
>CALFYN010000328.1 GCA_937952345.1 uncultured Acidobacteriota bacterium | reverse complement strand
GGCGGGTCCAGCAATTGGTAGGCGAAGTATGTCCCCGGTCGGCCCACGCCGCATTGGATCTCATCCAGTACGAGCAGCGCATTGTGTCTATCGGCCAGTTCCCGGGCCATCCGGGTCATCTTCTCGCCAATGGGATAGATGCCGCCCTCGCCCTGAATCAATTCGAGTACGATCCCGGCCGTGCGCTCATTGACCGCCGCTTCGAGGGCCGCCTGATCGTGGCGCGGCACAAACTTCACCCCTGGAAGCAGCGGTTCAAAATCCTTGCGATACTTCGGCTGGCCTGTAATCGAAATGGCCCCGATGGAACGCCCGTGAAACGAATCATCGAGCGCCACGATCTCGTTTTTCTCCGGCGAGAGGCGGTTGCCGTACGACTTGACGATCTTCAATGCACCTTCGGTTGCTTCCGTGCCGGAGTTGCAGAAGAACGTGCGCTGCAATCCGCTGGCCTGGTGCAGCCGCTCCGCCAGCTTGCCCTGCCATTCGTGGTAGTACAGGTTGGAGCAGTGGATCAGTTTCACGGATTGTTCCCGGATGGCTCGCACAATGCGCGGATGGGAGTGGCCGAGAGCGTTCACGCCAATGCCGCTCAACAGATCCAGATAGCGCTTGCCGTCCACATCCCACAGGTAGCAGCCCTTGCCGCGTTGCAGCACCAGCGGATAGCGGGCGTACGTCTGCATCACGTATTGCCGCTCACGCTCCATGATTTCCGCCGCCACGGATACTGGCGCCGATGTCTCTACGAGGGTATCCATCTCTTCAGTGTAAGGCCTTGCGGATGAGCACGCGGAAGCTTTTGCCGGCTACTTGAGAATCCTTACCCGATGGGCTTCGCTGTCTCCGATGTAGATTACGCCCTTGCTGTCGGCGAAGACTCCATGAGGCCGCGCGGTGCGGCATTTGCGCGGATCAGACTCCGGCCCGTCACCCCGCTGTCCGTCACCTACTTCCGTAGTGATGATGCCGCTGTTCAAATCAATGCGCCGGATCGTGTGGCTTTCGGTGTCGGCGATGTAGATGCTGTTATCCGGCGACCATGCCACACCCTTTGGCCCATTCAGATCCGCTTTGCGCGCATCGCCACCGTCTCCCGTCAGCCCTTTGTTTCCGGTGCCCGCGATGTGATGGATGGTCTCCGTCTTGGGATCGATACGAAACACCATGTTGCCCTCGCGCAGCACCAGATAGAGATTGCCTTTCTTATCCAGATCGATCGCCCGAGGCCCGTTGACCGGCGTGCCTTTCACCGGCGCACCATCCGGAGTCGGCTTGCGCTCGCCATTGCCCATGTATGTTTCGATGTTGCCGGTCTTCATGTCGATGCGCCGCACGCGGTGGTTACCGATATCGCAAACCAGCAACCGCCCCTTTGGATCGAAGGCGATGGAATGCGGCTGGCGGAACTGCGCCTTGACGGCCGGGCCGCCATCGCCGGAAAAACCGGGCTCGGGACGGCCCGCCACGGTGGAGATGATCTTCGTCTTCGCGTCCACCCGCCGGATGAGGTTGTTCTTCATCTCGACGAAGAACATATTCCCTTGCTTATCGAAGCGGATCTCGTAGGGCTCGTTCAAGGAGGCCTGCGTCGCCGGTCCGCCGTCGCCCGAATAGCCTTGCTTCCCATTGCCCGCCACTGTGCTCACAGTGCCTTTCTTCAAGTCGACACGGCGGATGATGTGATTGCCGATTTCACAGACATAAAGCGCCCCATCCGGACCCACTACCAGGCCATAAGGGTTGTTGATCTGAGCTTGCACCCCCAGACCCCCATCTCCCGAGTATCCGGCGGATCCGGTGCCGGCTATCGTGCGGATCGTTTTCGCCGGAAGCAGCGATGCAAAGAGAGCAATAACCAGCAACGAACGGAACATGTGTGTCATCCTCTACGAAATTTTAATCTGGATTGGCTTCAACGGACCCATGACCCTGTGGACGCAGTAGACCGCGGTGAGATGAAACATTCCCATTGTCAGGATCACCGGCGTGTAGCCGAAGTGCTGCACAACGTATCCCGGAATGATCGCCGAGAACAGGACGCCGCCAAATCCACCGGCGCAACCGCCGATTCCGATTACTGACGCCACCGCCGGCTTCGGAAACACGTCTGAAACCGTCGTATACAGGTTTGCCGAGAGACCTTGGTGCGCGGAAGTCGCGAGACTAATCAAGGCTACGGCGAGAATCGCGCTCTCGGCAAGTGCCGCCATCGAAGCGACCGGCATCATCGCGGCGAAAACAAGCATCGCGCCTTTACGCGCCTTGGCAGGATCCCATCCTTTGCGGATCCAGTATCCGGCCAGCCATCCCCCAGCTACGCTGCCGAAATCGGCAAGAAGGTACACCACCGGCAGAGCCCATCCGATCTGCTTGAGATCGAACTTCCGGACATCGTACAGGTAGGGAGGCAGCCAATAAAGATAGAACCACCACACCGGATCTGTCAGGAACTTGCCCAACGCGAATCCCCAAGTCTCGCGATAGCGCAATGCTTCGCTCCAGGATATGTTCTTCTGTCCGGCCTCCTCGGCGTCGCTGTGAATATAGGCCAGTTCCGCTGCGTTGACCCCCGGATGTTCCTTCGGTTCGCGATGCATCACAAGCCATACGACCAACCATAGGAAACCTGCACCGCCGGTTACCAGG
>CALFYN010000327.1 GCA_937952345.1 uncultured Acidobacteriota bacterium | reverse complement strand
GGACCTGGATCTGGTGCCGGTGTGGAGCGGGTACGAACTCGGGATCAGGAAGGCGCTGATCGACAAGCCGGTGGCGAAGCCGGGCGAGCGGTTTATTTATTCGGACATTAATTTCATTCTGTTGGGCGAGATTGTGCGGAAGCTGAGCGGAAAGCCGCTGCCGGAGTTTGCGCGGGAGGCGGTGTTTGAGCCGCTGGGAATGAAGGACACAATGTTCCAGCCGCCGGCGAGCCTACGGGGCCGGATAGCGCCGACGGAGCATTACCGGGGGATGAACGGTCCCCTGCGGGGCGTGGTGCACGATGAGACGACGCGCTTCATGGGCGGCATCGCCGGGCATGCGGGGTTATTCACCACGGCGGAAGATCTGAGCCTGTTCGCGGAGATGATGCTGAACGGCGGCGAGTTTCGCGGGAAACGGATCTTTTCGCCACTGACGGTGCGCAAGTTCACTGAGCCGCAGACACCACCGGACCAGACGATTCTGCGCGGGTTGGGATTCGACATGGATTCGCAGTTTTCCTCAAATCGCGGCGAGTTGTTTCCCATCGGCTCATTCGGGCACACGGGATTCACGGGGACATCGCTGTGGATGGATCCAATGACCAAGACGGCGGTGATCTTGATGACGAACAGCGTGCATCCGCAGCGGCGTCCGGCGGTGAGTCCGTTGCGCGCGCGGGTGGCGACGATTGCGGCGGCGGCGCTGGGGATTGATGTGCAGGGCGTGACGCTGACCGGATACAACGAGACGTACAACGGGAGCGGGGCGCGGCGAGCGGTGGGCCGGGTGGCGAACGTGATGACGGGAATCGATGTGCTGGCGGCGAACGGATTCGCTTCCTTGAAAGGGAAGCGCGTGGGCTTGTATACGAATCACACGGGGTTGACGCGCGAGGGGAAGCGGAACATCGATGCGATGGTGGCGGCGAAGGTGAATCTGGTGGCGATCTTTTCCCCTGAGCACGGGTTTTTAGGCATCGAGGATCAGGAAAACGTGGACGATGCCAAGGATCAGGCGACGGGGATTCCGGTGTACAGTCTCTATCGAGGCGAGCAGCGCGCGCCGACGCCACAGATGCTGGCGAAGATCGACGTGTTGGTGTTCGATATTCAGGATGTGGGGGCGCGGTTCTACACGTATTCCTGCTCGCTGCTGAATGCGCTCGAAGCGGTGTCGAAGAGCGGGACGCCCATGGTGGTGCTGGACCGGCCCAATCCCATCACGGGCGCCTATGTTGAAGGGCCCATGATGGAGAAGGAACTGGAGAGCTTCGTGGGGTGCTTCCCGATGCCGCTGCGGCATGGGATGACGATTGGGGAATTGGCGAAGATGTTCGTCGGAGAGAAGAAACTGGCGGCGAAACTGGAAGTGGTTGCGATGAAGGGGTGGCAGCGCGGGGATTGGTTTGATTCGACGGGGCTGTATTGGGTGAATCCGTCGCCGAACATGCGGAGCCTGGCGGCGGCGTTGCTCTATCCGGGGATTGCGATGCTCGAATACTCGCGGAACTACTCGGTGGGCAGGGGGACGCAGACACCGTTCGAGGTGATCGGAGCGGACTGGATCAACGGGCGGGATCTGGCGAATCAACTCAATGGCAGGGTGATTCCGGGGATACGGGTGATTCCGACTTCCTTTACGCCCACGGAAAGTAATTTGAAAGGTGTACTCTGCCAGGGGGTTCGTTTCGTCATTACCGATAGAGAGCGATTCGATAGCGTGCGCTTCGGCGTGGAGTTGGCTGTATTGCTGGCGAAACTGTATCCGGGTAAAATCGAAGTGGCGAAATCGGAGAAGCTGATCGGAAAGAGATCGGTAGTTGCGGCGATGCAAACGGGAACGGAGCCGCGGACGATCATGGCCCAGATGGAGGAGCCCCTGCGTGCGTTCATGGCGACGCGCAACCGTTATCTTATTTACCGCTAGCCTTGGCCTGACGCTGGCGCAGGAGCGCACGGAAGGATTGGGAGAGTTGCCTTCGGGGCAAGGCTATTACCGCGGTGTGGCGGTGACCTATCGTATTTGGGAAGGGCAGGCTCTGTTGGAAGGCGACATCCTGCTTGGTCCGGCGAAGGAACTGGAGCAGGGGCGGGAGGCTGTGGCGATTACCGGAGACCGCTACCGGTGGCCCGGCAATCTCATTCCCTACGAACTGGATCCGAATTTGCCGAATCCGGAGCGGATTCGGGGGGCGATAGAAGCGTGGGAGAAGGCTACGCCGCTCCGGTTCAAGCTACACGAGGACGAGGCGGATTACGTTTCGATTCTGCGGTCGACGACAAGCGGCACGTGCAATTCGTTTGTGGGGCGGATCGGGGGGCGGCAGTCGATCAATCTGGGGGATGGGTGCACGACGGGGAACACGATCCACGAGTTGGGGCACGCTATCGGGCTTTGGCACACGCAGTCGCGGATTGACCGCAACCAGCACTTGCGGGTGCTTTACGAGAACATCGACAAGGCGCAATGGGACCAATATAACCAGCAGTTGCTGAGCGGAATAGATATCGGGCCGTTCGACTACGGGTCGATCATGCTGTATCCGATGACGGGTTTCACCAGGAATACACGCAATTCGATGATGACGATTCCGGCGGGGATTCCGATCGGGCAGAGGGCGGCGCTGTCGATGCAGGACATACTGG
>CALFYN010000326.1 GCA_937952345.1 uncultured Acidobacteriota bacterium | reverse complement strand
ACGGTCATGCGGCGTTTGGCGGCCATGGTCCACAGGCGCCGCATTCCCGTCCACTGCAGCCAGGGCTGCTCTTTGCGCGCATGAATGCGAAACCCGCGCACGCCCTGCCGGTAGAGCGTATCGATGGTGCGCTCCAGATCCGGGGCGTCGACATCGACAATGGCCACTGCCGAAAACACCCCCGGGTGCGCTTTCACGGCCGATAGCATGAACGAGTTATCGAACTTGCTTCCGCCGGGCTGGATGATGACGGTGCGGCTTACTCCCGCGGCCCGTGAAATCTCCAGATGCTGTTCCGCGGTGTAATCGGGGAACACGTGAATATGGGCGTCGACTGTCATCCTTCGAGGATATGCAGTGGAGAAACTGGAACGCAAAAGCAAGCGGATGCTTCGCCAGTCTGTGATCCCGTCATAGACTGGTGAAACCACACCATGACACCGCTCTTGCTTCTGCTCCTCGCCCCTCTGGCTGCCCTGGAACGGCCCGGCGTCGAATACAAGATTTACCAATTCCCGGCTAACCAAATCCCCACCATTGACGGTAAAGCCGATGACTGGGCCATCGTTCCGCCCGCCTACAACATCGGTATCGATCAACTGAAGGAAACGGTCAAGGGGCTCGGCTTCAACTTCGACAAGAAAGACCTCGACGTGAACGTCAAAGTCGGTTGGGTCAAGGGCCTCAACCGTCTCTACTTTCTCTACGAAGCCTACGACGACTACTGGGATTTCCGCCGTGCCGACCGTCACAACGACATCTTTGAAGTGGTCGTCGATGGCGACCTTTCCGGCGGCCCACTGATTGCCGGTCTGCATCCTAACCCCACCATCGACAAAGGCGACGCCTTCTTCAACTTCCACGGTGTGCATGCGCAGAACTACCACATCTTTACCCCAGCTCCCGACCGCGATTGGGTATTCGTGTGGGGCGCGCAGCCTTGGATCAAACACCTGCCCTACGCCAACGCCGCCTATCAATACAATTTCCAGCACGGTGAATCCGGCAAGCTCACGCTCGAATTCTTCATCACTCCGTTTGACTACGCCCCCTACGATGGCCCGGGGCGTGCCGTCGAATCGCAGCTTATGGAGAACAAGATTATTGGCCTGTCCTGGGCTGTCCTCGATTACGACAATGTCGATTCCAAGGACTACGACGGCTTCTGGAACCTCTCCCACAAGACAACGATGTTCGGCAACGCCAGTGACCTCGTCGCCTTCCGCCTGATGCCGCTCGAAGCCGTGCATCGCAAGCCACTCGAAGCCGCGTGGAGCTTCCAGATTGTTGATATGAACCGCCGCCTGGTCGCCTTTCGCAACGAATCGCGCGGGCCGCACCACCGCTGGCTGTGGAACTTCGGCGACGGGGAAACCTCCACTGAACAACATCCGCAGCACGCCTACAAGCAGGCCGGTGAATACGTCGTCACGCTCGAAGTGGAAGGTCCGGCGGGCATCGCACGCTGGACGAAAGTACGCGACGTTGTCGTGCGGTGATAGCATATTGCCATGTGCCCCCGAGCCTGGTCCCGCCGCGCGTTCCT
>CALFYN010000325.1 GCA_937952345.1 uncultured Acidobacteriota bacterium | reverse complement strand
GCTGGCGCTGCTGGGGCTGGGGGCATTGCTCGTGCGCGCCGGCGCCAGGCGCAGGGCGGAAGAGGCTGCGGGACCGATTTTCTCGCTTCGATCCTAGCGGCACTGGTATAGTGGAAAGCTTGTTATGAAGATAACCGCTCAGTCTCCATGCCGTGTAGATATGGCCGGGGGAACCGTCGACATTTGGCCTTTGTACCTTTTCCATAAGGATGCGGTGACGGTGAATTTCGCCGTGGACCGCTATACGCGCTGCACGCTGGAAACGCATGCCTCGCCGGAGATTGTGCTGCGCAGCCTCGATCTAAAGGGCGAAGAGCGCTTCGGCTCCATCGAGGAACTGCAGCGGACACGCAAGTACAAACTGCCGCTGCTCGCCTATCTGGTGGACTTCTTCGCTCCGGGCACCGGCTTCACGATGGAGACGAATTCGGAGGCTCCGGCCGGGGCGGGCATTTCGGGATCGTCGTCGCTGATCATCTCGATTGCGAGCGTGCTGAACAAGCTGACCGGATCAGGGCATTCGATCGAGAAGATCCGCGAGATCGCGCAGAACAACGAGGCGCGCATCATCCGTGTGCCCACGGGCTGCCAGGATTACTATCCGGCGATGTATGGCGGAGTGAGCGCCATCGAGATGGATTGCGCCGGATTGCGCCGCAAGCCGATCGCCGTCGATCTGGCCGATTTCAATGAGCGCATCGTGCTGGCCTACACGGGCGAGCCGCGCAATTCGGGCATCAACAATTGGGAAGTGAACAAGGCGCACATTGACGGCGATAAGGCCGTCCACAAGAACTTCGACCGCATCGTGGCGATCGCCAACGCGATGCGCGGCGCGCTCGAAAAGAGCGACTGGCCGGAAGTGGCGCGGCTGATTCGCGAAGAGTGGACGAACCGGAAGAAGAACGCTCCGGGGATCACCACGCCGCTGATTGACCGGCTTGTCGATGTGACAAAGAAGGCCGGTGCAAAGGGCGCGAAGGTGTGCGGCGCGGGCGGCGGCGGTTGCGTGTTCTTTCTGGTGGAACGCGGCGCCAAGGAGAAAGTCTCGCAGGCGATTGTTGCCGAAGGCGCCGAGGTTCTGCCTGTCAGCGTTGCGCCCACGGGCGTGAAAGTGAAAGTGGCGAAATAAAACTTCATTCGTATACTGAACATATGGACAACGGAACTGCTCGACGCAATTTCCTGAAGGCCGGCATGGCGGCTGGGTTTCCCGCGGTGCTTTCGGCGATGCAGCAAGCCAAGCCGCTGAAGGTGGGCCTGGTGGGATGCGGAGGCCGCGGATCGGGTGCGGCGGCGCAGGCCATGAAGGCCGATGATTTCGCGCAGTTGACGGCGGTGGCGGACATCGACATGGAGCGCGCGCAGGCCTGTCTCGACCGTTTGAAGAAAGTCGCCGGCGATAAGATCAAGGTTGAAACGTCGAACATCTTTCTGGGTTTGGATGCCTATGAGAAGCTGATTGCGAGCGATGTGGATGTGGTGCTGCTGGCGACGCCTCCGGGGTTCCGCCCGGTGCATTTGCGCGCGGCGGTAGAGGCGGGCAAGCATGTGTTCTGCGAAAAGCCGGTGGCCGTGGATGCGCCCGGCGTGCGGCACGTGCTGGAGACCGCGAAGCTGGCCAAGGAAAAGAATCTGTCGGTGGTGGCCGGCTTCTGCTGGCGCTATTCGAACTATATCCGCGCGACGTTCGATCAGGTGAAGAGCGGAACAATCGGCGACGTTGTCGCCTACTACGCGACCTACTATACGTCGCCGGTGAAGCCGATGCCGGCGGCGAGCACGCGCCCGGCGGGCATGAGCGATGTAGAGTGGATGATCCGCAACTGGTACAACTTCAACTGGCTGTGCGGCGATGGCCTGGTGGAGCAGGCCGTGCACAGCGTGGACAAGATTGCCTGGGCCATGGGCGATAAGCCGCCGGTGAGTTGCGTGGCTGTCGGCGGGCGGCAGATTCCGGCCGAAGGCGGCAACATCTTCGACCACTTCGAAGTGAACTATCTGTATCCGAACAACGTGCGCGCGTTTCTCGGATGCCGGCAGATTGAAGGCTGCTACAACGAGAACTCGGATTACATTCTCGGCACGAAGGGATCGGCGACGATCGGGCGCGGGCCGATGCCGCGCATCACGGGCGAGAAGACCTGGACGTTCTCAGGGCAGAAGAACGATATGTATCAGGCCGAGCACGATGCGCTGTTTGCTTCGATCCGGCGCGGGCAACCGATCAATGACGTCGAGTGGATGACCACCTCGACGATGCTGGCCATCATGGGGCGCATGGCCGCCTACACGGGGCAGCAGATCACCTGGGAGCAGGCGCTGAACTCGCAGGAAGCGCTGTATCCATACGATTCGAAGCTCGATTGGAACGGCACGCTGAGCGTTCCACCGCTGGCCCGGCCGGGGCAAACCAAGTTCGTCTAATGCGGCAGGCACTGCTTGCTCTGGGATTGGCCGCGGCCTCTTTGGCCGCGCAGGATTTCGTGCGCGATGTGAAGCCCATTCTGGAAGCCAATTGCCTGGCCTGCCACAATGCACAACGCAATTACGCCGATGTGCGGCTGGAGACAGCAGCGCTGGCGATGAAGACGATTGTTCCTGGCGATCCCGAGAAAAGCACGTTGTGGCTGACGATGGAGACGGCTCCGGGGAAGATCAAAGCGATGCCGCCGGGCGGACCGCAGCTTCCGAAAGAACAGCGCGATCTGGTGAAGCGATGGATCGTTGCGGGAGCGAAGTGGCCCGACGGTGTGACGCTGGCGGCGCGTACGGTGGCGGCGAAGCTGGATGAGAAGGCGCTGGTGGAGGCGTTGCACAAGCGCATCACGGCGGCGGGTGTTTCCGGCGTTGGACAGGCATATAAGAATACGATTCCCGGCACGACGGTGTCCTACGAAATGATGCCTGTGGCAGCGGGGGAATTCACGATGGGGACTCCGGCGAGCGAGGCGGGGCGGCGTCCCGATGAAGGGCCGCAGCACAAGGTGCGCGTGGAAGCCTTCTGGATGCAGAAGTACGAAGTGACGTGGGATGAGTACCGCTTGTTCATGTTCAGCCAGCAGGCGGGCGAGAAGGCGGGGGCCGATGCAGTGGTGGATGCCGTGAGCCGCCCGACGCGTCCATATGTGGAGATGAGCTTCGGCATGGGCATCAACGGCTATCCGGCAATCAGCATGACGCAGCATGCGGCGAACAAATACGCGCAGTGGCTGAGTTCGCGCACGGGCCATTTCTACCGGCTGCCGACGGAAGCCGAGTGGGAATACGCCTGCCGCGCGGGTTCGGCGGGTCCGGATGCAGCGCAATTGGGAGAGTATGCGTGGTTCGCGCAGAACAGCAACGGCAAGTACGAAAAGGTGGGCACGAAGAAGCCGAATGCCTGGGGCCTGCACGATATGCTGGGCAATGTGATGGAGTGGACGCTCGATCAATACACGCCGGACTATTCGCAGTGGAAGCAGCCGGTGACGGTGATGCCGTGGGTGAAATCGACCGCGCCGTATCCGCATGCCGTGCGCGGAGGATCGTGGAAC
>CALFYN010000324.1 GCA_937952345.1 uncultured Acidobacteriota bacterium | reverse complement strand
GTGATGGTGGGCTCGTTGCTGACTCGCGGCATGGACTTGGAACCGGGGCAGATCTACGCCATCGAAAAAGCCACCGGATACTCGATATTTATTTTCGGCTGCATTGTGGGTGTGCAGTCGGCCGGCATCAATCTGAGCAGCCTGGCCGTTGTCGGCGGCGCGCTGGGCATCGGTATCGGGTTGGGATTTCAGGAATCGGCGAACAATTTTCTGTCCGGACTTATTCTGCTGGTGGAGCGTCCCATCAAGGTGGGAGACCGGGTGGAGGTGGGAAGCCTGGACGGCGATGTGGTGCGCATTGGGATCCGTGCCACTTGGGTGCGGACGAACGCGAGCATCACGGTCATCGTGCCGAATTCGGAGTTTGTTTCCCGGCAGGTGATCAATTGGACCGCGGCGGACCGGCAAGTGCGCTTTACCGTGCCGGTTGGGGTTTCCTACAAATCCGATCCGCGGGAAGTGAAGGAAGCGCTGCTGTATGTGGCCAATCGGGATAAAGATGTTTTGGATACTCCCGCGCCGGATGTGCTGTTCACTGCGTTCGGGGACAGTTCGTTGAACTTTGAACTTCGCGTGTGGACGTTGACGCATGTGCGGACTCCCCAAATCCTGCGCAGCAAGCTCTATTTCGAGATTTTTGAGGAGTTCGCCAAGCGGGGGATCGAGATCCCGTATCCGCAGCGGGATCTGCACTTGCGATCGAGCGACGCAGTGCTGCGGATCGAGCCGCGATAACGCCGGCAAAAGCAGTACCATGGATTTGCACCATGAAAGCTGCATTTTACGAAGGCAAGAAAACCATCCGCATCGGCGAGTGTGCGCCGGTGGAACCGGGTCCGTCGCAGGTTCAGATTCAGGTATCGCACTGCGGCATCTGCGGCACGGATCTGCACATCTACCACGGCAACATGGACCATCGTGTGAGCTCGTCACAGATCATCGGGCATGAGATGTCGGGGACGATCACCGCAGTGGGGAAGGACGTGCAGGGCTGGGCCATTGGGGACCGCGTGACGGTGCGGCCGCTCGACTATTGCGGGGAGTGTCCGGCGTGCAAAGCGGGCCACAGCCACATCTGCATGAAGCTGAAGTTTATCGGCATCGATTCCCCGGGCGCAATGCAGGGCATCTGGACGGTTCCGGCGCACACGCTGCACCGGTTGCCGGAGAATCTGTCGCTCGAGCAGGGCGCGCTGATTGAGCCGATTGCCGTGGCCGCGCACGATGTACGGCTGGGTGAATTGAAGGCGGGCGAATACGCCGTGGTGCAGGGCGGCGGGCCGATTGGGTTGCTGGTGGCGCTGGTGGCGCAGTTGGAGGGTGCGCGGGTGCTGGTGACGGAAGTGAATCCGTTCCGCATCGCGCTGGCTCGTGAGTTAGGGCTGAACGTTGTGAACCCGATGGAAACCGATGTGGTGGAGTTGGTGAACAATGAGACGGGCGGCGCGGGCGCCGATGTTGTGTTTGAAGTATCGGGCAGCGCGGCGGGCGCGGAATTGATGACGAAGCTGCCGCGGACGCGCGGGCGGATCGTGATTGTGGCGATCTTCGCCAAGCCGCCGCAGGTGGACCTGTTCCGCTTCTTCTGGCGCGAGTTACGGCTATGCGGGGCGCGTGTGTATGAGCCGGAGGATTTCGAGAAGGCGATCGCCATTGCCGCTTCGGGCAAGTTGCCGCTCGACCGGGTGATCAGCAAGGTGCTGCCACTCGAGGAATTGCAGAAGGGGTTCCATGAACTCGAAGGCGGCGGCGAAGTGATGAAGATCTTGATGAGGTGTTCGTAATTTATGAGCGTTCTGGATTTCTTTCGATTGGATGGGAAGATTGCGCTGGTCACCGGGTGCCGGCGCGGCATCGGCAAGGCCATGGCCGAAGGGCTGGCGGAGGCCGGCGCGGATATTATTGGAGTGAGCAAGTCGCTGGAGACGTCGGGCTCGGCGATTGAGAAGAGCGTCACGGCCGCGGGGCGCAAGTTCTATCCGTATACCTGCGATTTTTCGAACCGGGACTCTGTTTATGCTTTTCTTGGTGAAGTGACGGCGGCTTTTCCGGTCATTGATATTCTGGTGAACAATGCGGGCACGATTCTGCGCAAGCCGGCGGCGGAGCATCCGGATGAGTATTGGAACGAGGTGATTGAAACGAACCTCAACGCGCAGTGGATCATCAGCCGCGAGATCGGGAAGCGGATGGTGGAGCGGGGATCGGGGAAGATCATCTTCACGGCGTCGCTGCTGACGTTTCAGGGCGGGATTACGGTGCCTGGCTATGCGGCAAGCAAAGGGGCCATCGGGCAGTTGACGAAGGCGCTGGCGAATGAATGGGCGGGGAAGGGCGTGCAGGTGAACGCAATTGCTCCGGGGTATATCGCCACGGACAACACGACCGCGCTGCGGGCTGATCCGGTGCGGAATCCGGCGATTTTGTCGCGCATTCCGGCGGGGCGCTGGGGCGAGCCGGAAGATTTCAAGGGCACGGCGGTGTATCTGGCGTCGAAGGCTTCGGACTATGTGAGCGGCGAGATTGTCGTGGTGGACGGCGGGTGGATGGGCCGGTAAACGGTCAATAGATGCAGCCGCCGTCGGGGCCGCAGGTGACTCCGGTGCCGTCGGAGAATACGGCGCCGACCATCTGGCCGTTGCCGGAGACGCTGCCGTACCAGCCGCGATTGCCGGGGGTTCCGAGCAGGCGGGGTGCGTTCTGGCGGCAAAGCTGGACGAGGTTCCATGCGGCGGGCTGGCCTTCGTAGCCGCCGTTGCCGTAGGCGTCCATCCAATAGCGGCCGCGATTGACGGTGGTGCAGCGGCGCACGGTTTGTACGTCGGCGGTGTGGAGTTCGCGGCCGTTGACGAAGACTCCGGTGTTGCCGCTGGAGGCGCGCGGGGAAAGCGGGCCGCCGAGTTTCAGATTGGGCAGAATTGCGCCCATGGCGGGCTGGCCTTCATAGCCCCAGAGGCCGGATTTCGCGTCGTACCAATAGCGGCCGGGGATCACTTTGACATGATATTTGCGGCCCAGTTCGTGGACCTGGCGCAACTCCGCCGCGGTGAGTTGTTTTCCGTTGACGATGAGTGGTGCGGGATCCTGCCCGGCAAGAAGGGCGGCGGCGAGCAGTAATGGCAGATACCTCATACCGATGTACGTGCAATCGGCGGGCGGATTCCATCACGCGATCGATTGCAAACGCTGCAGGCTGAAGAGCAGGCAGCGCGGCACGTGGAAGAAGCCTTTGTAGGGGCCGCCTTTGAGCGTGAGCGCGGGCTTGCCGGAGCGGTCGCAATAGCCGAACCATTCGCCGTGCTGGGGATCGGGGAAGGTGGAGAACGTGTAGCGGTCGACGCGTTCGAGCCAGCGCAGCCATTTTTCGCCGCGAGTTTTCGCATAGGCGAGGATGAGCGCGTAGATGGCTTCGGTGTGCGGCCACCAGAGCTTCATGTTGGCTTCGAGTTGGAGGGGCGGAAGGCCGTGGGCATCGAGGAAATAGTAGAGGCCGCCGTGTTCCGGGTCCCAGCCGGTTTCGAGCGAACCTTCGATGACTTCGAGAAGGAAACGCTCGTAATCGGGGTCTTCGATGGCGAGCGCTTCGAGGACGTGCCACATGAGCCAGGAGACTTCGAGGGCGCTGCCGGGGCAGAGGAGGCGGGCATCGGGCAAGTCCATGGTGGCGGCTTTATTTTCGACGAGCGTGCGGTGCGATGGGAGCCAATGTTCGCGGGCTTCGATGAGGCATTGGCGCAGGAGTGCGTCGTAGGCCGGGTTGGGATCGACGGCGCGGAGTTCGAGGGCCATGAAGGCTTTCACGTAGACATCGGCGAGAGCGCGCATCGGCGTTTGGCCGGCAAGCGCGGGGCGGCCGAGTAGCGAAGGGTTCTGCATCCACGCGAGGATGTTCGCGTAGAGTTGGCGGGCGCGCGGGAGGAAGTCGCCGGTTGCGCCGGTTTTGCTGTATTCGACGAGCGCCAGAAGGTGGAAGAACGCGGCGTAGGGCTTGCGTTGCTCAAAGACGGGCAGGCCTTCGGCGGTGAGGCTGAACCAAGTGCGGCCGTGTTCGTTTGTGGCGTGGGCGTCGAGGAAACGGAGTATGAGCGTGGCGGCATCGAGCCATTCGGGGCGTTGTTCCACTTCGTTATAGAGCTTGCTGAACATCCACACGGCGCGGCCTTGCATCCAGACGTATTTGCGCGGATCGTAGACGCGGCCGTCGCGGGCGAGGCAGTTGTAGTGGCCGCCGTGGACGCGGTCGAGCGAGTGATCCATCCAGAAAGGGATGACGGATTCAAAGAGATTGCGGCGGTAGCGCGCGGCGAGTTCCTGGAGCATGAACTCTTCATTCTCCCATTCGAACGGGGAGTGATAGAATTCATGAGCAATGAGGATTTTAGCGGGACTCATCCTGGGCGCGATGTGCCACGCGCAGCGCATCGATCCAGTGGAGTTTTTCGAGACCAAAGTGCGCCCCGTGCTGGCGAAGAATTGCTTTTCCTGCCACACGCAGACGAAGTTGGGCGGACTGGAGATGGCCTCGCGCGATACGCTGCTGAAAGGTGGGAAATCGGGTCCGGCGATCAATCTGGAGCGGCCCGAAGAGAGCCTGCTGGTGAAGGCGATCCGGCAGGGCGATGCGAAGCTGAAGATGCCGCCGACGGGCAAGCTGGCCGATGCCGAGGTGCTGGATATTATCCAGTGGATCGGGCGCGGGGCGGTGTGGCCGGCATCGAACGTGAAGGCCGGGCCGGGGTATCAGATCACGAAGGAGCATCGGGAGTGGTGGGCGTTTCAGCCGGTGCGCAAGCCCGCTGCGCCGGAGGTTCGGGACAAGAGCTGGCCGCGCGGGGAGACGGATCGTTTCTTGCTGGCGGCGATGGAGGCCAAGGGGCTGCGTCCGGTGAAAGCGGCTTCGAAGCGCGATTGGATCCGGCGGGTTTCGGTGGATTTGACGGGATTGCCGCCGGCGGCGGATGAGGTGGAGAGCTTCTTGCGCGACAACTCAGCCGAGGCGAAGGCGCGTGTGGTGGACCGGCTGCTGGCGTCGCCGGCCTATGGCGAGCGATGGGGGCGGCACTGGCTGGATGTGGCCCGCTATTCCGACGATTTGCTGAATTCGACGCAGGACCAGCCCTACGACAATGCGTTCCGTTATCGCGATTGGGTGATTCAGGCGTTCCAGCAGGACATGCCGGTGGACACGTTTATCAAGGCGCAGATTGCCGGGGATCAGATGCCGGACGCGGAGAAATACGTCGCCGGGCTGGGGTTTTATGCGCTCAGCCCGCAGTTTCAGGATGACCGCGTGGATGTGACGGGCAAGGCGTTTCTGGGCCTGACGGTGGCGTGCGCGACGTGCCACGATCACAAATTCGACCCCATTCCGACGCGCGATTACTATTCGCTGCTGGGCGTGTTTACGTCAACGATGGAGAGCGAATATCCGCTGGCATCGAAGGAAGTGGTGGCCGAATACAAGCGCCGCAAGGAAGCCGTGGAGGCCCAGCAGAAGAAGCTGGATAAGTTCCTGGAAGATCAATCGAAGCAACTGGCGGAAGTGCTGGCGCACCGGACGGCGGATTATCTTCGCGCGGCGCGGCGGCTGCATGCGGAGAAATCCGATGCCAAGGCGGTGGCGGCGGAAATGAAGCTGGACGCGGAGACGCTCCTGCGGTGGCGCGATTATCTGGCGCTGCCTTCGCGCGAGCATGCGGCGTTCGACAACTGGCTGGATGAGGCGAAGCTGCCGGCGGCCGAGGTGCAGGAGAAGCTGCTGGCGGTGTTGCAGGAACACAAGGAGATTGAAGAGAAGAATTTCATCCGGCTGGGCGGGTCGAATGCGCGCGGGGATCTGGCTCGGGCCGACTTGCTGTCGTTGCCCCGGGATAAGTATTTATTGTGGCGGGATATTTTCTCCAATAACCGGTTTGGGAAATTTGAAAGCGGCATTCTCTATCACAAGAAGATGGACCGCTTCCTGAGCGGGGAATGGAAGGCGCATCTGGATTACCTGCGGGCGGAATTGGATGCGCGGAAGAAGGCCGTGCCGGAGCGCTATCCCTACTACCACGTCATCCAGGACCGCGAGAAGCTGAAGACGGAGCGGGTGCGCATTCGCGGGGCGGTGGACAATCTGGGCGAGGAAGCGCCGCGCGGTTTTTTGACGATTCTCTGCGATGGCGACCGGAAGCTGTTTTCCAAAGGCAGCGGGCGCATGGAACTGGCCGAATCCATTGCGAGCACGCAGAATCCGCTGACGGCGCGCGTGTTCGTCAATCGCGTGTGGCATCACCTGTTCGGCGCGGGGCTGGTGCGGACGCTGAGTAATTTCGGGCAATTAGGCGAAAAGCCGAGCCATCCGGAACTGCTCGATTCGCTGGCGGCACGCTTCATGGAGCAGGGCTGGCGATTGAAACCGCTGCTGCGGGAATTGACGCTGAGTGCGGCCTATGGAGAAGGCTACGCGAACGATGCGAAGAACTTCGAGGCGGATCCGGAAAACCGGCTGCTGTGGCGCACGACGCGGCGGCGGCTGGATATCGAAAGCCTGCGGGATTCGCTGCTGCAGGCCTCCGGAGAGCTGGATACGAAAGCGGGCGGGCTGCCGGCGCGGCTCACCGAGGACAAGAACGTGCGGCGCACGGTGTACGGATTCGTCAGCCGGCGCCGGTTGGATGGGACGCTGTCGCTGTTTGATTTTCCGAATCCGAATAATACGGCGGAGATGCGTATTCCGACGGCGACGCCGCTGCAGCAGCTCTATTTTCTGAACAGCCGGTTTCTGATGGACCGCGCGGCGGCGTTCGCGGCGCGGATGGAGAAAAGCGGCGGTACGGAGGCCGACCGTATCAAACATGCGTACCGTGTTTTGTTTTATCGCGAGCCGGAGAAAGCGGAACTGGAAGCCGGTCTCGAATACCTGAAATCCGATGCCAAGGCCTGGCCGCAGTACGCACAGGTGCTGCTGAGCATGAATGAGTTCGTTTTTTACTAATATGCCTCTCACGCGACGCGAAGTACTGGCTGCCATGGGCAGCGGATTCGGGATGTTGGGCGCGGCCACGGCGGTGAATCGCGGTCCGCACTTCACGCCCAAGGCGAAGCACGTCATCTATCTGTTTCTGAACGGCGGGCCATCGCAGGTGGACACGTTCGATCCGAAGCCGATGCTGACGAAGTATCACGGCAAGCCCGCGCCATCGGGGAATCTGCGCACCGAGCGCAAGACAGGCGCGCTGCTGGGGTCGCCGTTCGAGTTCCGGCGCTACGGGCAGAGCGGACTCGAAATCAGCGAGATTTTCGATAACCTGGCGCGGCACGCCGATGATTTGTGCGTCATCCGCTCGATGCATACGGAGCGGCCGAATCATGAACCGTCGCTGTTCATGTTGAATTGCGGGCATGTGTTGCCGGGGCATCCGTCGATGGGCTCGTGGTTGAATTACGGGCTGGGGACGGAGAATCAGAATCTGCCGGGATTTGTGGTGCTGTGTCCGGGGCTGCCGGTGATCGGGCCGCAGTTGTGGAGTTCGGCGTACCTGCCGGCGATTTTCCAAGGGACGCACATTCCGAACAACGAGAAAGAACCGGAGAAGCTGATCCAGCATCTGCGCAACAAGCAGCTTTCGCAGACCGAGCAGCGGCGGCAACTCGATTTATTGGGCAAGCTGAACCGCATGCATCTGCGGCGCGAGGGCGAGGATCCGCAGTTGGAATCGCGGATCGAATCGATGGAGATTGCCTATCGCATGCAGACGGAGGCGTTCGATGCCTTCGATGTGAATAAAGAGCCGGAGAAGGTGCGCGAGCGCTATGGGGACGGCGATTTCGCGCGCGGGTGTTTGATTGCGCGGCGGCTGGTGGAGCGCGGCGTGCGCATGGTGCAGGTGTACTACGGCAACGGGCAGCCGTGGGACAACCACGACGATATTCTGATTCACCGCAAGCTGGCGCAGACGTCGGACAAACCGATGGCCGCGCTGCTGGATGATTTGAAGGCGAGTGGACTGCTAAAGGAAACGATTGTGATTATTGGCGGCGAGTTCGGGCGCACGCCGGCGGTGGAAGTGAGCGGGCTGGTGAAGTTCCAAAACGGCCGCGACCACAACAACCACGGGTTTTCGCTGCTGGTGGCGGGTGGCGGATTCAAGGGCGGCATGGCGTATGGGGCTACGGATGAGTTCGGATTCAAGGCGGTGGAAAAGCCGGTGCATCCTCACGATTTGCATGCCACGGCGCTGCATCTGCTGGGGCTCGATCACAAGAGGCTCACGTATCGTTACAGCGGCCGCGATTTCCGGTTGACGGATGTGTTCGGGAACGTGATTCACGAACTGCTGGCGTGAAAGCTACCAGGCGAAAGTCTTACCATATAAGGCTATGCAACATTACATCGTCTTTGGCCCGCAAGGATCGGGCAAAGGCACGCAGAGCAAGCTGCTGTGCGAAGCGTATGACCTGGTGCACATCTCGGTAGGCGATATTTTCCGCTGGCACGTCGCCCACCACACGAAGCTTGCGGCGCGGATCCGCCGCATCACCGCCGCCGGGCTGTTGGTGCCCGATGAGATCGTGGAAGAGGTGGTGCGCCGCCGCCTGGAGGAACACGATTGGAATTACGGGTTCGTGCTGGATGGATTTCCGCGCACGTTGCCGCAGGCCGAGTTCCTGTTTGAGAACTGGAACATGGACAAGGTGCTGTACCTGGATATTCCCGATGATGTCGTGTTCGATAGGGTGATGGAGCGGGCGCGCGTTGGGGAAGGGAGCGGCTTCACCAAGCGCGCCGATGATAATCCCGATGCGCTGAAAGTGCGGCTCCGGGAATATCACGAAAAGACGGCGCCGTTGCTTGAGTTGTATCGCAGCAAGGGGATTCTGCTCAGCCTCGAGGCCACGCGGTCGATTGACGAGATACAGATGGAGATCCGGCACAGGCTGGGCCTTCCCGAGCCTCCGCGCAAGCCGCAGGCCTGACCGCGTGCTTCACGAACCGCGCCGCATCGAGCGCCGCCAGCAGGCCGCCGGCGGTGAGCAGCAGAATTGTGAGTCGAGTCTTGGTTTTCATGGTTGTTGTTTTTCTCTTCTCAAACAATCAGGCGTAACGGCGGCGGGAAAAGGATCACGAGGCGGGAGAATTGTTTTTCCAACGGAAATCGAGGCCGAGATCGGCGAGCAGCACCTTGGCGCAGTTGTAGGCGGGGAGTCCGGTGATGTTGCCGCCGGGGTGCGATGACGATCCGCAGAGGTAGAGTCCGGCGTGAAGGGCGCGGTATTCGCCGGCGCCGGGGAAGGGGCGGTGGTAGCCGTATTGATCGTGGGTGAAGGCGCCCACCAGCAGATCGCCGTGGCGCATGTTGGGGAGGCTGCGTTCGGTGTCGAGGGCGCTGCGCGTCCAGCGATCGAGCACCGCGCCTTCGATGTTCGGGGCGTACTGGCGCCATAGGGCGAGCATGCGTTCGCCGTGGGCCTGCTGTTCGGTGTCCCAGTGGCGCGCATCGCCGTGGAGCGCATAGGGGAGCTTCTCCCACCAGAACGCCGTGTGATGGCCCGCGGGAGCTTGCGAAGGGTCGAATACCGTCGGGCAGCTTCCCCACATGACAGTGGGCGGGATGGAGCCCGCTTCGTGATGGCGGACAATGTCGGGGAACTGCTTCACATCCGACAGGCCGAGGATGACCATGAAGGCGCGGTTGAGGTAGGGGCGCTGCTCGGCGGCCTTGTAGACGGGCGCTTCGCGGAGGGCGACGTTGAGCGCGAACAAGGGGGCGAGCAGGTTGTACTCGAACGCCGCGGCTTTGGCGCGCCAATCGGAGGGGACGTCGCGCGGGTCCATCAGATCGAGGAAGGTCTGCTGGGGATTGAGGCTGGAGGCGACGAAGTGGCGGGCGCGGAATCGTTCGCCGGTGGTGCATTCGACACCCACGGCGCGGCCCTGTTCGATGAGGATGCGGCGCGGCTCGATGCCCGTGCGCACCACGCCGCCGGTTGCGGCCACTGTCGCCAGCAGCGCTTCGGCCAGCCGCTGCGAGCCGCCCACGCACATCTGCGCCTTGCCCGTGCTGGCCAGCAGCGCGGCGATGTGATGGCCGAAGCCGCGGCAGCGCAGATCGACTTCGCGCAGCCCGTTAAAGAATAGAAGTCCGGCCTGGATGAGCGGGTGCGTGAACTCGCGTTCGACAAATTCGAGGGGAGAGAGCGCGCTGACCTCGAGCAGCAGGCGGCCTTCGGCGGACTGTTCGAGGCGGCGCCGGCGCTGCTCGCGGGGAATGGGCGGCGACTGGCTTTCGGGGATGAGGATCTGCTCGACGACGGGAAGGAAGCGGTCGCGCCAGAGGCGGAGCTGGCGGGCGTCGTGCGCGCTCCATTGGGCGAAGGAATCGGCGGTTTTGTCGAAATCGGTCCACCATTCGAGGGTTTCGCCGCTGGGGAGGATCATGGCGGTGTTGAGTTCGGGCTCGATGTAGGCGGCGCCGCGGGAGGCGAGATCGAGATCGCGGTACCAGGGCATCTGGCGGAGGGCGCGGTGGTAGAAGGAGTGGGTGTTGTGGAGGAAGCCCGGCAGGCGGGGGTTCTCTACGGTGACCAGGCCGCCGCCCGGTGTGGGGTTGCGGTCGAGGGTGAGCACGGTGAGGCCGGCCAGTCCGGCATAGGCCTGGAGGATGAGACCGTTGTGTCCCGCGCCGAGGATGATGCCGTCGAAATCGGATTGTGCCACGTTTTCCAGGATACGGAAAAAGAGCTGGGGCGAAAAACCTTCGATTATCGCCGATAAGCCTATCATGCAATCGGTGCGGGCACTGCGCTATACGGTGGCGGCCAGTTTTATGATTGCCGCCATTTCCGGCGCCACTTCAATCTACTTAACGCGGAAGCTGTCAGAGGACAACCGCCGGCTGTTGCGGATCGGCGCCGCCACGGCCGATGCAACCTCTCTTTATGCGGCGGGATTGCAGATGGGGCAGGCGACACGGAACATCCTGCTGGATCCGGCTAATCCGACGGCGCATCGCAACCATGCCGCCGCGGCGCGCGAGTTCGCCGAAACGCATGCCGCGTTGCAGCGCGAAGTGGGCGAACTGTTCCCTCGCAGCCAGGCATGGCAAGCCTACGGGTCAGTGGCAACGGATTTCGAGAAGCACCTGGCCGTGCAGCATGACATTCACCAACTGTCGAAGACCGGGAAGTTTGAGCAGGCGAAGGCGCAGTTGAACCAGGCGGATACGCCGTTGTGGCGCAAGTACAAGCAGACGATGCTCGATTCGCAGGGGTGGCTGAAGGCGCGGGCCGAGGAAGTGGCGGCGGAGATTGAGCAGGGCCACCGCGTGGCGCAGGGTCTGAGCTGGATGTGCGGGCTGATTCTGGTGGCGGCGGGGCTGGGCGCCTTTTTGATGTCCGGGCTGGTGGGGAACCGGCTGCGGGAACTGGCCGTGTCGCTGGGGGAGGAAGCCGAGGAGATCGCCGGCGCGGCGATCCGCGTGAGCGAATCGAGCCAGTTGCTGGCCGATGCCGCCATGGGACAGGCGGCATCGCTCGAAGAGACGGCGGCATCGACGGAGGAGATTCGTTCGATGGCGCGCCGCAACCGGGAGAACTCGCAGTCGGCGGCGGCGCTGGTGGAGCAGTCGCGCAAGCAGGTCCATCAAGCCGTCGAGACGCTGCAGGAGACGGTGGCGGCCATCACGGCGATTGATCATTCGAGCCTGGAGGTGCGGCGCGTGATCCAGGTCATCGACAATATCGCGTTTCAGACGAATATTCTGGCACTCAATGCGGCGGTGGAGGCGGCACGGGCGGGGGAGGCCGGCTTGGGCTTCAGCGTGGTGGCCGGCGAGGTGGGCAACCTGGCGAAACGTTGTGCCGAGGCGGCAAAGGACACGGCGGCGCTGATCGATGCGTCGGTGAAGCGGTCGCGCGATGGCAAGGAAAAGGCGGACCGGGTGGCGCGAGCGATGGGGGAACTGGCCGGCGGGTCGGAACGGCTGCGGAGACTGGTGGAGGATGTGAGCCAGGGAACGCAGCAGCAGTCGGAGGGTGTGACGCAGATTGCGCGGGCGATGACCCTGATGGATGGATCGACGCAAACCGCGGCCGGAAGCGCGCGCGAGGGGGCTTCGGCGGCGGTGCAATTGAACCATCAGGCGCAGCAGTTGCGGGAGGTTGTGGCGCGGTTGAACGCGGCGATTGCGGGCTAGATGACGGGGAGACGAAAAACGGCCGCCGGTGTTGAGAAAAGCCCGGTTTACCGTTTGGTTTTTGGAAACCACCCGCACGAAGTTCTTGCACAGGGACTTAGACGTGCGAAAGGAAGGCATCGAAGATTCTGGAGTGCCTTTAAACGCCTAATAACTGTCGAAACTCGGTAAGGACAAACTTGCCCAGACTACAAGGAAGCCTGTTTCATCGTATGTTCGCTCTGATCCGGCTTCCATTGAAGCAGCGTGGTCGCGGTATCTAGCGCAGCATCCCGGACCACCAGCCAAGATTTGATTCAAACATTTTGATAAAGTTTTGTTGTGGAGTTTGAGCACGAGAGACTGTAACAAGAACTGTGTAAGCGGCCAGCGGAGATTAGTGGTTACAGGCC
>CALFYN010000323.1 GCA_937952345.1 uncultured Acidobacteriota bacterium | reverse complement strand
AGCGCGTACGATTGGTACATTGCCCAGACCGTAGCCCAGCATGGTCATGCTGAACACCCAGCCGATGCCACCGAAGATGTTGAACGACAGGAAACGGCGGTACTCCATTTTTCCCACTCCGGCAATGAACGGGGCAAATGTGCGAACGATGGGAACGAAGCGCGCATAGATGATGGTCTTGCCGCCATGTTTGGCGTAGAACGCCTGAGTCTTGCGCAAGTACTCCTGCTTGAAGAAGCGCGAGTCCGGGCGCGAGAAGATGGCCGGTCCCGTCTTGTATCCGAGGTAGTAACCAACCCCATCGCCGATTACCGCGGCGGCCATCAACACGATGTTAATGACGACGATGTTGAGTTGCCCGGCGCCAGCCACCACGCCCACTGTGAACAAAAGCGAGTCTCCGGGAAGGAAGAAGCCCATCAGCAGACCGGTTTCGGCGAATACCACGCCGATCAGCATGAGGTAGCCGAGCGGACCGCCTAGCACGGTCGAGAGAAGATGAATCAGCTTTTCCGGATTGGTGAGGGTCCGGATAAATTCCAGCAGCGCTTCCACCATGCGCTAGCTGTTCTTGAACGTGTCGATGAGGCGTTGCACCACGTCCTGGTGAATCTTCACCACGCCGCGCTGCTGCAGGTTATGGAGAATGCCGTCTTCAAACAGGTCGCGGCGTTCCTGTGCCTTCTGGCCCTTCAGGCGGAGCAACAGGTCGAAGCGCTGTTCCTGGAACTTGCTCATGTCGGGCGGAGTCTTGCCCATGATCTTGCAAACGAAGAGTGGGCCGTTGACATTGACGGGGCCGAAGACAGCGCCCACGTCGCGGCGGAATGCTTCCTCGACGTAGTTGGCGGTGCCCAATCCTTCGACGTTGCCATCGCGGCCGAACTCGGGCGCCTTCTTGACTTCCAGGCCCATGGAAGCGGCGGCTTTGCGCAGGTCGCCACCCATGGATTTGACTTTTTCGAGCAGCGCGGCGCCGCGCTCGCTAAGAATGCGGTTGGCGCGCTCGCTGGCAATCGACTTGCGGATTTCCGCCTCGACTTCACTCAACTCGGCCTGCCGCGCGGGGAAGACTTCATCGAGCACGGCAACCACCAGTTTGTTGCTGGAAGTTGTAATCACTTCGGTGACGTTACCCTTCGCCTGCAGATCGAAGACAGCGTTGTCGATATCGGTCACCTGCCCTACCAGGGGGAACACATCACCGCGGCCGCCCTTTTCCACCTTGGCGTAGCCGACTTTGAACTCGCTCGCCAGTTGTTCGGCCGCGCCCGGGTTCTTCAGCAGCGCAGCCCGCACCTGATCGGCGATCTGCTGCATACGGTCATAGACCTGTTGCTTGACCTGCTCCTTCGCGATCTGGTCCTTTACCTCCTCGAACGGCCGGAGGCGGGCGGGTTCCTTTTCCATGGTCTGGATGATATGGAAACCGAATTCGGATTTCACAATATCGCTGATCTGCTTGGGCTGCAGCCCGAACGCGGCGTCTTCAAAGGGCTTCACCGTCTGCCCGCGGGCTACCCAGTCGAGATCTCCGCCCTTGGCCGCGGAAACGGTATCTTCGGAGTTCTTCTTGGCCAGTTCCGCGAAGTCGGCGCCGCCCTTGATCTGCTTGAGCAGATCCTCAGCCTTCTTGCGCAGGGCTTCTTCCTGATCCTTCGGTTTTTCCAAAGTCTTGATGAGGATGTGGCGGACTTTGACACGCTCCGGAGTGCGGAACTGGTCCTTGTTCGAATCGTAGTAGGATCGGAGCGCCCCTTCGTTGGTCTGAATGGAGGAGCCGACTTTGTCCTCGTCCACCACCACCATCCGGAAACTGCGCTTCTCCTGAATCTTGTATTGAGTCTTGGAGGAAGCCCAGTGCGCATTCACCTCTTCAGGGGTGACCTTAATCTCGCTCTGGATCTTCACGGGGTCGATCTTGGCGAACTCGATGGTGACCTTTTCGTTGCGTGCGCGGTATTCGCGTTCGAGTTCCTCCGGCGTGACGACCATGCCTTCGAGGACTGCGCTCTGCATGCGGCGCAGACTGGCGCGCAGCCGGGCTTGTTTCTCGAACTCGGGGATGCTGGTGTTGTTGGCCGCCAGGAACTGTGCGTAGGCCTCTTTGCCGACGAACTTGCCGCCTTCGAATAACTGCGGCACCATCAACTGGATAACCTGCGCGACGTCCTCGTCGGTGACGTTGTAGCCGAGTTCTTTGGCGTAGTAAGCCATGGCGCGCTCGGTCACGATCTGATTGACAATCTGCGGCGCGTAGACCGAAATGAGCTCGGGAGGAATGTTTTTGCCTCGGATGGTATCGTTGAGACCCAGTTGCACTTCCCGCAACATGACCTGATCCTTGCCGATTTCCGCCACCACCTGGTCACTCAGGCCACCATCGGCGCCGCTGCCGAAACCGGGGATGAGAGTCACGACCATCGAGATCGCGACGAGCGACAGCAACCCGCCTAGCAAGTACTTCGTCGTCTTTTGCTGGCTGCGAAATAGGTCAAACATCAGTGCATTCTCCTACTGGACAATTTCTCATTATACATCGCGGCTGGCGGTTCGCATCTGAATGTGATGGGCGCAGCGGCCGGTTTCTGACGCAAGGGCAATCCGGCTGAACTGAGGCGCGAAATCGTCTTAGTACACATGGCGTTACGGTTGGTCAGAACATTCGATTCGCCAAATAGGGGCAACTCCTAATTGGGATCACCTGCCTCTGGGCCGTATCATGCAATTTAACGGAGGCCCCAGACAGGGATTATGCTACCCACTACCAGACCGCAAAAGAGCCACTACTCGGAATCGGAGGCCGCCGTTGCACTTGGGCTCTCGGTGGAGGAGTTGCGAACTCTCGTTCGCAGCCACATCCTGAAAAATAATGAAGAAGATGCTTCGCATGTGGCGTCGGCCACCTATCAGCCCTCGGACCTGCTGATTCTGCGCATGGTGCTGCGCGGCATGAGTACAAGTCCCGCTGAGAGCGAGACCGTCCATACCGCGTCCGCCTAGCTCCTCTCTCGCCCCCGCCCCCTGCCAGGGTATACAATACCTTTTTCTATAACCCACAGGAGGCACTCCATTGGCAAAACTCGGTTTTCTTGGTTTGGGCATCATGGGCTATCCCATGGCCCGGAATCTGATTCGCGGCGGGCATGACGTAGCCGTCTGGACTCATAGCGAAGCAAAAGCGAAAAAACTGGTTGCCGACGAAAAAACCGGCATCGCCTGCTCCACCCCGAAAGAGGTTGCTGCTCACGCGGATGTCATTTTCTTATGTGTCGGCGACACGGCGATGTCGAGCGCGGTGATTCTGGGTCCTGACGGTCTCGCCGAGGGCGCCAAGCCCGGGACCGTCATCGTAGATGCCAGCACCGTGGCCCCCGCACATAGCCTTGCGATGCGCGATGCGTTGCAACCAAAGGGGATCCACTATTTAGATGCGCCTTGTACCGGTTCCAAGCCTGGGGCCGAAGGCGGCAACCTGACCTTCATGATCGGTGGCGACCCGCAGATCTTCGAGCAGATCAAGCCGTTGTTTGAACCGATGGGCAAGCAGTTGTTTTACTGCGGGACGCACAGCATGGGGACGAATGCCAAGCTCACCCAGAACCTTGTTCTCTCCAACATCTTACAGGCGTTCAACGAAGGGATCGTGCTGGCTACCAAAGCCGGAGTCGACCCGAAGTTGATGATTGAGATCCTGGACAAGAGCGCAGCCAAGTGCGGCCTGATCAACTTCAAAGCCCCGTATGTGTTCGCGCGCAACTTCGACACGAACTTTTCCGTAAAATGGATGCACAAGGACATCGGGCTGATGCTGGACTCGGCAAAAGACCTCGATGTGCCCCTGCCGCTGACCGCGCTGACCCAGCAACTGTTCCGCGCGGCCATTGCCCAAGGACATGGAGATGAAGATATCTGCTCCACAATCAAGGTGTTGGAGTCGATTGTCGGGATCGAGGTGAAGGCCTGACCGGAGAAAATTCTATTTTTGCGAGATTTTTCTCTTGCAATCCAGAATTCCATATTCTATAGTAAAAGTAAGCCGGGGAGGCAACTCCCACCAAAGCGAGACTAACCTCATAAAGACCCCTGAAGCAAACCTCCCCGGCGCCCTCTGGGTCACTCTTCCAAAAAGCAGCTAAAACAAGCGCAGCATCTGATATCATTGAACTTGTGTGAAGCAGATCACCATATTGGGCTCAACGGGCTCCATCGGCACATCCACACTTGACGTGATCCGCCAGCATCCTGAGCGATTCTCGGTATTTGCTCTGGTGGCCGGATCCAATGCCGAGGCACTCGCCTCCCAAATTCGGGAGTTCCGTCCGAAAGTTGCCGCCCTCGCAACCGATTCCTCACGGAAACGTCTTATAAGTATCCTCCGAGATTCGGGAATGCCGGAATCCGAATGGCCTCAACTGTCATTCGGTCCGGCATCCCGGATGAACGTGGCCATTGCCCCCGAGGTTGACGTCGTGATGTCCTCCATTGTCGGCGTCTCCGGGTTGGAAGCCACCTATGAGGCTGTCAAACGGGGAAAAATCGTGGGTCTGGCCAACAAGGAAGTTCTGGTTGCCGCCGGAAGCCTCGTCATCGAGGCTGCGCGGAAGCATGGGCCAGACCGTTTGCTTCCCGTCGATTCCGAACACAACGGAGCGCATCAATGCCTCCGCGCGGGGCGTCATGATGAGGTGCGAAAGCTGCTGCTCACCGCCTCTGGGGGGCCTTTCCGAAATACGCCGGCCGAAACACTCCATTCCGTGACACCGCAGCAGGCCCTGAAACATCCAACATGGGTGATGGGGCCGCGTATCACCATTGATTCCTCCACGCTCATGAACAAAGGCTTCGAAGTCATCGAGGCCTGCTGGCTGTTTGACCTGCCGCCATCGAAGGTGGAGGTGGTGGTGCATCCCCAATCGAAGATTCATGCCATGGTGGAGTACAACGACGGCAGTGTCATTGCGCAGGTATCGGCGACCGACATGCGGATGCCGATCCAGTACGCGCTGACCTATCCGGACCGGTGGGAAGCGCCGGTCGAGCCGCTCGATTGGACACGCATGGGCAACTGGGAGTTCTTTCCTCCCGATCTGCGAAAGTTTCCACTGCTCAAGCTGGCCTACCAGGCGATGGAGGCTGGCGGCTCGGCAACGGCGACGTTGAATGCAGCCGATGAGGTTGCCGTGGAGGCGTTTTTAAAAGGGGAAATCCCCTACCCGCGCATCGCCGAGGTGGTCGAGGAAACCCTGCAGCAGATGCCCGCGCGCACCCCCGGTTCCATTGCCGAGGTGCTGGAGATCGACAACCAGTCGCGGCAGGTGGCTCGCTCCATCGCGCGTGGCGAGTTAGTATAAAGGCGTATCTATATCTTATGGGCATAATCGAGAATATCTGGTGGCTGCTGGTCCTCATCGGGGTCATGATCCTGATCCATGAGTTGGGCCACTATTGGGCGGCGCGTCTGTTCGACGTCAAGGTGGAGGCCTTCAGTTTCGGCTTCGGCCCGCGTTTGTTCGGATTCAAGAAAGGGGAAACGGATTTCCGTTTCTCGCTGATTCTGTTCGGCGGATACGTGAAGATGGCCGGAGAGCAGGCGGGAGACGAGTCGTCGGCGGATCCGCGATCCTTCCTGGCGAAACCGCGCTGGCAGCGGCTGATAATCGCCTTCGCTGGTCCCTTCATGAACATCGTCTTGGCCGTCTTGCTCGTCACCGGTCTGTTTAGCGTGCAATTTCCGAAGGTGCCTGTCACGCCGTCTCCCACCATTGGTTACCTCACTTCCGATGGCGCCGCGGCCAAGGCAGGCATCAAAGAGGGTGATCGCATTCTGGCCATCAACGATTTGAAGAATCCCACCTGGGATGACATTGCCTTGAAAGAAGTGGGCGGCGCCAAAACGCCACTTTCGGTTCTGATTGAGCGCCCTGACAAATCGCAGCAGGTGATCACCGTTACTCCTACTCTCGATGAAAAGAATGGAGTGGGCGCGGCAGGCTGGGCCGAGCAGATGACGGTGCAGATCGCACGCGTCTCTCCCGATTCCGAAGCCGAGCGCATCGGCTTGCAGAAGGGCGATATCATCGCCGGTGCCAACGGTGTGCCCATTCGGCATACCTACAAGCTGCATGACGTCATGAAGGCATCCGAAGGCCGCCCCGTGGAAATCGAGTACATCCGCAAAGGCGAGCGCCATTCCGTTACCGCTACGCCCCGGCAACAGGAAGTGGAAGGCCAGAAGCGCTGGATGATCGGCGTCAGCCTGGAACTGCCGGTGACCTTCGTTGCCCTCCCCCTGCCGGAAGCCTTCAAGGAATCCATCCGCGCCAACACACGCAACGCCGGCCTCATCGTCTCTTTCCTCAAGGGGATTGTCGAGCGGCGCATGTCCGCGAAATCCCTGGAAGGCCCCATCCGCATCGCCCAGATTTCCAAGGAAGCCGCCCATGAAGGGCCGTCCACGTTTATCAGCCTCATGGCGATGGTGAGCCTGAACCTGGCTATTTTCAACCTGCTCCCCATCCCCATTCTGGATGGCGGCGTGATCCTGCTGCTGCTCATCGAGATGCTGATGCGCCGTGATCTCAGCCTGGCTGTGAAAGAGGCCGTCTTCAAGGTGGGCTTTGTGTTCCTGATGATGGTGGTGGTCTTTGTTCTCTACAACGACATCACCAAGATCCTGCCGGGCTAGTCTTGCCGCCTTGTATAATGGAGAGATTGGGCCGATTAGCCCGGACGTTCGCGAATGGAAGATCTGAAGAAAAAGCTCCAGGATGAAATCGCCGCGCTCGAGTATGAGCTGCGCAATGAACTGCCCAAAGAGATTCTCAAGGCGCGCGCCCATGGCGATCTCAGTGAGAACGCCGAATACCACGCCGCCAAGGAACGCCAGTCTTTCGTCGATGCCCGTCTCGCCCAACTCAAGGGCCGCCTGCGCGAGTTTTCCATGGTCGATCTCACAAAGATCCCGCGGGATCGGGTTGGTTTGGGCTCTAAGGTGGTCGTTCTCGACTTGAACAAAGACACCAGGCTCACCTACAAGCTGGTGACCAGCGAGGAAGCCGATGCCGCCAACGGGCTGATCAGCACCTCTTCGCCGATCGGCCGTGGATTGATCGGCAAGCAGGTCGGCGACGAAGTGCGCATCCCCATTCCTGGAGGCGTTCGTGAGGTGGAGATCCTGGAACTCACCACCATTCATGACCAGGCCTAATGGTACAATCGTGAGCTTGTGTAGCGCTGCGGAAAGGAGGCTCCCATGACGTATACCGGAGCAATCGGCGCATCGTGCAATAAGGTGATCCGGCTCATCGTGCGCGCGTTGGCCCTGTCGCGTATTCATCCCAACGTCCTGACCTTCGTGGGGTTGCTGATCAATGTCGGCGCAGCCGTGCTGCTGGCTTTCGGCCATTTCTTCTCGGCCGGCCTGGTCATCATCGGCGCTGGAATTTTCGACATGGTGGACGGCCGTGTCGCCCGTGAAACCAATCAGGTCACGCGCTTCGGCGGTTTCTTCGATTCCGTTCTCGATCGCTATTCCGATCTCGGCCTGCTGATGGGATTGCTGGTCTACTACGCCTCAATCAACCGCAATTTTTACGTTGTGCTGACGGCCATCGTGATGACCGCGTCGGTGATGATCAGCTACACGCGCTCACGCGCGGAAAACACCATCCCCACCTGCAAGGTTGGATTCATGGAGCGGCCGGAGCGGATCGTGCTGGTCATTATCGGATGCCTGTTTGACCGCATGGCCCCTGTGTTGTGGGTGATTGCCGTGCTGGGCAATCTCACTGTGATTCACCGCATGGTGTACACGTATCAGGAAGCTAAACGTCTGGAAGACGCACAACTGCGCGCCGTTCCTCACACCGAACGCCACTCCTCTTAACGCAAGCCCACTTCCACCGGCGCAGCCGTCGCGTCGTCTGTAATCACCTCCGCGTCGGCGTGCCCTTGCACCAGCGTCACAGGGTAGTCGGGCATCACTTCTCCCGCGACGGCGATACGGAAGATCGTCTTGTGCCTCTCGCCCGCCGCGCAGTACAAACGAATCTTGCGCGCCGCGAGAATGTCCCGCATGCCACAGGTCACCGCCATCGGGGGTATCGCATGCGAGTTGCCGCCCGCTGAGTGGATGCTCTGCACCACGATCGAATCATCGCCCAACGCCACAGCACGGTTGAGGGATTGTCGCATCTGCTCCGCCGTGACGCGATGCCAGCGCGAAATCGGGGGCTCATTGAAA
>CALFYN010000322.1 GCA_937952345.1 uncultured Acidobacteriota bacterium | reverse complement strand
GTATATCGACTGGCCGGCGGCGGCCGCCTGCTGGATGATGCGGTCGTCCACGTCGGTGATGTTCATGACGTGCTTCAATGTGTAGCCGCGGTATCGCAGCCAGCGCCGCAGAATATCCTGCGAAGTGAATGAGCGCAGGTTGCCGATATGCACGTAGTTCCAAACCGTGGGGCCGCAAGTGTACATGCCCACCGTGGGCGGGTGGATCGGCGCGAACTCTTCGGTTTTTTGCGTGAGCGTGTTGTAGAAACGCAATGGCATGAGATGGAGTTTCCTAATGTATCGAACGTGCGGCTTGTGGTGTGCTACTTCGGTTTCGTCTGGCGGGCCAGCTTGATCACCGGTCCGTAGACTTCCTTATCATAGGGCGGACACCCGGTCTCGAATTGCCCGAGTTCATTGTGCTTCTGACGCATGAGATACGTGCAGAAGGTGACCGTGCGGCATACTCGCTTATCGTCGAGAACCCCGGTGCGCAGGGCATCGCGGGCGAACTCGGGATAGGCCAGCGCGTTGCGCCCCATGCCGAAAAAGCGGATGCTGCCATCGGCGACGTTGCTGGCGCCCGCGTGAATCGCGTAGATCTGCAGCCACGAATAACCCGTGCCCACCATTGGCAGATCGGGAAAGGCGCGCTGCAATTCGCCGGCGATGCGGAAGTGGCGGTCCACGCCTAACAGCGGGTGCTCCGGCGATTCATAGTTGCCGTCATCCGGCTTCTCAAAAGGCCGCCCGATATGGGGGTTGAAATACGGGGAACCGAGCGAGACGTTGAGCAACTGCAAGCCTGCCTCACGGAAGCCGGCAATGGCCTGCTTCACCTCGGTGAGGTCTTCCTGCATCGGATTATTGACATCGTTCCCGAAGCCATGTTCGTAGGGTGTGCTGTAGGGAAGTGGAACACCGAGCCCGGTTTGCGGATCGCGCTGAAAGGGCACGCCCTCATAGCAGCCCAACCGCATGGTCAGCAGCATGCGGTCTCCGAATTCATTGCGGATTTTCGCCAGAACATTTCGCAGGAATCGTGTTCGATTCTCGAGCGAGCCGCCGTACTTGCCCGGCCGCAGCCTTGCGCCCAGCAGTTCAAACAGCAGGTAGCCGTGCGTAGCCTTTACGTCCACCGCGCGAAAGCCGGCCTTGTACGCCAGTTTGGCCGCCGCGACGTAGTCGTCTTCCAGCCGCTCCAGTTCCTCGTCGCTGATGATGGGATAATCCGCCGGCATGCCGAACTTCGCGTTCACCACCGGATTGGCGTTGGCGATGATCCGCTTCGGCACGCTGTAGCGCCCGGAGTGCGTCAACTGCAGGGGCGCCAGCACATCGTCGGCCGAGCCGAACTCCTTCCTGTGCGCCTCCAGCGTTACTTCCAGCAGCCGCGCTAGTTCCTTCAGTGTTCCTTCGTGAATGGCCAGTTGCCGCGTGTTGGCGCGACCTTCGTCGCGCACGGCGGTCGCTTCAAACCAGATCAGCTTGGCGCCGCCGTACCCGAAGCGCGTGTAGCGGCGGAATGTCAACTCGCCGGGATTGCCGTCGAGCGTGCCGTCGCAGCCTTCCATCGGATGAATCGCGATCGAGTTGCCCACGCGAAATCCGCCCACATCGACGGGTCGCGACAACGCCGCGCGAATCCCATCACTGTCTTCGAGAAAATGAACGTGTTGGGTGCCTAGCCTCGCTGCATCTTCCTTCAACTCGGCCAGGGACCGGTAGGTGAAGTGTCTCATCCCTGAATTTTCCGGTAACTTCTAGCTTCCCATACTTCGCGATGGGAATAGCTGATATGGCAGATGTCAGGGGCGTACGACCGAGCCTTCCAACGTACGGTCCGTGCCGTATGCGCCGCCGTTGCGAATCTCGCCAAGCGGGTATTTCGCGGCGATTTGCTCATTGATATCGATGCCCAGCCCGGGCTTCCCGCTTCCATACAAATAACCCTTGCGAATCTGCGCGCAACCCGGCATCATCTCATGCACCGATTCCGGGAAGGCATTCTCTTCCTGGATCCCGAACGCCGTGCTGGAGATATCCACGTGATAGGCGGCGAGTTGATTCACCGGATCGTTCTCACCGCCTTCCTGAAACGCAGTCCTGCAGCCGAAGGGTTCGCAGAGCACCGCTAGCTTCTTGGCCGGTGTGATGCCGCCGATCGCCGACACACGGCAGCGCACGAAGTCAATCACGCGATCCACTACCAGCGGTACATATTCATAGGGGTGGCTGAACACTTCGCCCACGGCCTGTGGGGTCGTGCACACTTGCCGGATCTGCTTGTACCAATGGATCTGCTCCGGCGCCAGCACGTCTTCGAGGAACAGCATCTGGACGGGTTGCAACCGCCGCGAAAGCTCCACCGCATTGATGCCGCTGAGGTGCGAATGCGCATCGTGGCAGAGCTTGGGTTCAAAGCCCACTTTGCTGCGCACGTATTCGAACACCTTGGGAATTGTGTTCACGTAGGTCTCTTCATCGAAGGCTGCGCCCTGATAACCGCCCTCGGGACGATTGCCCTGTTTGGCGGGAATGAATCCGCCGCCGCCATATCCGCCCGCGCCGTACTGCACGCGAATATGCCGGAATCCCTTGGCCATCGATGCCTGCACGCTGGCAACGGCCGAGTCCATATCGCGTCCGCCGGCGTGGTCATAGCACGGCACCGCGTCGCGCGCCTTGCCGCCCAACAACTCATATACGGGCATATTCGCGCGCTTACCCTTGATGTCCCACAGTGCCATATCGAGCGCACTCAGCACGTTGTTGTTCACCGGGCCGTTGCGCCAATAGGTGCGGTAATGCGCGCTCTGCCATAGATCTTCAATGCGATCCGCTTCCTTTCCAATCAGCCACGGCCCCAGGTGCTTTTCCAGCGCCGTGGCCACGGCGAGAGTCTGGTAGTGATTGCTCGCCGTGCCGATCCCATAGAGTCCCGGTTCGCTGGTGAGAAGCTTCAGAAAGATCCAGCGGTAGCCCTTGCCTCCGTTGGTGGTGATCACTTTGAAGCCGGTAATCTTCAACGGAGGCAGCCCGTTCATGTTGCGCGCCGCCTGTTCCTGCGCCGCCGCGGGCATGGCCGCCGCGCCGAGGAACGTCTTCCACATCTCTCTGCGTGTCATTGCACTTTTCCTTCCTGAATCTCGCGGCCGAACAGCTTGCCGGTGATCAATCCACTCTTCGACGTTCCACCCTTCCACAGGTCGTACTTGGCATCCGCGTAGCGTGCGAAGAAAGCCGTCAGCTTGCCACGCAAATCCGCCGTGATCTGTTCCTGGCCCTTCTGCCCGTACAGATTCAGGCGCTCACCCGCGTCGGTGCGTAGGTCGTACAACTCGTTAGGCCCCTCGTGAATGCGCTCAATATATTTCCATGCCGCCGTGCGTACCGCCCGCACGTTTTCGAATTCGAAGTAGACCGTGTCATCCCAGCCGGGCAAGGGGTCGCCACGCAGCGCGGGTGCGAAATTGCGGCCCGGCGATCGCGGCGGCTTTGGCAAGCCGAGATAATCCAGCAGCGACGGCGCCACATCGTAGGTGCTTACCAGCCGCTCGCAACGCGTCCCCGCTGCTGCTTTGCCACGATGGGAAACAATCAGCGGAATCCACATCGTCCAATCGAATGCGGTCAATGGGCGCGTGTGATCGCCCATGCCCCAGAAGCCGCTATGTCCCCCGGCGAGCCCTTGGTCGCCCACGAATATCACCATCGTATTCTCACGAAGGCCGTGTTTTTCCAGCGTTTCCAGCACACGCCCCACACCGTCGTCGATGGCGCTGACCTCGGCGGCATACTTGCGCCGCACGGCGATGTCCTGCATCCACGGCGCGTAGTTGTGATTCCACGGATGGGCCGCGTCGCGCGGCATCGATGCCAGTTCCTTGTCCGCGTAATAGGCCGCGTGGCGATTGCGGCTGGGCTCCTTCATCGCATTCCCCAGGCCATACGGCCCGTTGTAGGTCAGCATCAGAAAAAACGGATTCGCCTTGTTTTGTTCGATGAAGCGCACGGCGTGGCCGGTCCACAGATCGGTGAGGTACGTAGGCTCGCGGCGTATCTTGCCGTTTTCAATCACTTCCTGGTTATAGAAGCCAGGTGTGTGCCCGTGCGGCATGGTGATCCAGTGCGTGAATCCCGGCTGTGGGCGCAGGTTGTCGCCGAGGTGCCATTTGCCGCACAATCCGGCGGTGTAGCCGGCGCGGACCAGGATCTTCGGCAGGGTTTCGAATTCCTCCAGCGTATAGTAGGACCGCGGTCCCACCTGCGCTCCGGCTGCGCCCAGGTAGCGATGCACGCCGTGCTGGGACGGCATCAACCCTGTCATCAGACTGGCCCGTGTCGGCGAGCACACCGCGTTGTTTGAGAAGGCTCGTGTGAATAGCACGCCCTCTTTCGCAAGCCGGTCGATATGGGGTGTGCGGATATCCGGGTTCCCATAGCAACCCAGCGTCCATGCTCCGTGATTGTCCGTCAGGATTAAAACAACATTGGGCTTCGATGTTTGGGCGCGTGATAAGACCCCAGCCCCCAGCGCCGTGAGAAATCTCCTGCGATGCATCAACAGGGATTATTTCCTACCCAGCGGCTTGACGCAACGGAAGCCGATGTTCGGGCTGCGCTCGGCGGGCCGCGCCCAACTGCGATGGGCGCAGGTCAGGTACTTCGCCACGTCGGCCCAACTGCCCCCGCGCAGAACGCGGTAACGCCCGGTATCAGGGCCGCGCGGGTTTTCCGAAGGGGCGGCGGCGTAGTAATCGCGGTCATACCAGTCGATCGTCCACTCCCACACATTCCCCGCCATGTCGTGCAAGCCGAATTCGTTGGCTTCGCAGAGGCTCGTGTCTTGTGGACCGCTCACGACGCCGAAGCGCGCCAGTTTGGGCGTCGGCTTCGCCGCGCCCCATGGATACACCGCGCCCTCGCGCAATCCACGGCAGGCGCGCTCCCACTCGGCTTCGGTCGGCAGACGCTTGCCGGCCCACTTTGCGTAGGCGGATGCATCTTCCCAACTCACATTGGCCACCGGATGCCGCTCCTTGCCCTGCGGGATCTTTCCTCCCGGCCAATGATAGGGCGCACGATGCCTGGTGGCTGCGACAAAGCGCGCGTATTCCTCATTCGTCACCTCATGCTCATCCATGTAGAACGCATCGACACGGATCTTCTTCACCGGCCGGTCGTCCTTCATCACTTCCGGATACCACTGCAGCCCGTCATCGGGAAGCGCGTGCGACCGTCCCCGTAAATACTCGCCGCCGGGAATGAAGACCATGCCCGGCTCTCCGCACCAGGCCGCGCCAACCAGCAAGAGGCTAAGTGTACAAACTCGAGATTTCATCGGTGGGAATGTACCCGTGCGGGCCCAGTGCGTCCACGTAAGGATATGCGCGTCCGGAAGGCGTATTCTTGATCTCCTTCGTCCAATCGAAGCCCAGGGCGGAAAACATCGTGGCCACCACGTTTTCAATGCGCGGCGATACTTTGTGGTGCCAACCCGTCTCGAGCGTATGCTCGCCTTCGCGATCGGTCTTGCCCAGAATCTTGCCGGCCTTCACGCCCGCGCCGGCAAACAGGGCGGGGAAGCAGGGGTTGTAATGATCGCGCCCGGCCATGTTGTTCAACGCGCCCGGCGTGCGCCCGAATTCGCTCATCACCACCACCAGCGTTTCGTCCAGCAGTGTCTTCGAGGGATCGTGCTTGCTTGGCATCGTGCTCAGATCTTCCATCAACGAAGAGAGCGCCGGATCCAATTCCGCGCACAGCTTGTAGTGGTTCGAGCCCGCGCTGCGATCCCAGATTTGCACGTGATGATCCCAGCCGGGATGGCACAGATGAATGTAGTGTGTGCCCGCATCCGCAGCCAGAACATTTCGCGCCAGGATGGCCGAAATGCCGACTGGATTGTTGCCGTATCGCTTGCGGTCTTCCTCTTTGATCTGGAACGCCTCGGGCCAACGCGAATCGGTCAACAGGCGGTGCGCCGTTTCGTAGAAATCGCCGTAGCCGGCCATCTCCTTGCCGAATCCAGCCACGCTTTTCCGGCCCGCGTCGCGCAGTTTGCTGAGCAGCCGCCAGCGTTCTTCCAGCAACTCGACGGCCTTCTCATCCAGCCTGCTGCCGCGCACGGCCACTTCGGGGTTGATGTCCACCACGGAGAATCGCGGCGGCAGAAAGCCCGTGGAAAGCGCGCCCGCCGCGCCTTTCTCCAGATAGAACGACATGTAGCTGGGGAACGTGTCGGCCGCGCGGCGCCGCTCCTCCAACTCCATCGCCATCACGCTTCCGATGGCCGGAATCTCTTTGGCGAACGCCAGATTCAACTGCCGCCCCGTCTGCACGTAATACTGCCCGCGGAAGTGCACCTCTTCGTGGCTCTGCAGCGTGCGCAGAATCGCGAACTTGTCCATGTGCTTCTGCAAACGCGGGAACAGAAGGTCGGACATGTACAGATCGTCGCGGAGCTTGCGCATGGCGAGATCCTTCGGAGTGCCCTTATTCTCCTTGAAATCCCAGGACTCCACATGGCTGATGGCACCCGAAATTTCGTAATAGAGAACATTGCGTGCCGAACCGCGAGGGTTTGCTTTGCCGGTTGTCGCAGCACGGACATCCAACGGCCAAACGCCGCTGGCAGCCGCTCCCGCCAAACCGAGGCCGCCGAACTTGAGCAATTCGCGGCGCGTGGGATACAGATCACCGATGCGCATGATGTTTCCTTAGTGGTTGAAGAAGAACTCCACGTGATTGAGCAGCGCCCATTGCAGGTTCTGCGCTCCTTCCGTGCGATTGCGCTGCATGGTATCCAGCGCGATCTGTTTCTCTTCCGGCGTAGCGGGCCGCGCCAGCGCGCCCAGGAACAGCTCATCCACCACCCGGCCGTTGTCATCCTTGTATGTGTCGAGCAACTGCTGCACACGGCTGTCATTCTTCGCCAGCACGCGATCCACCACCACGCTCGATTGCATCATCAGCATCGCCTGCAGCGGCGAGCCGACCGGGCTCTTCGGTGGATTGCTGCGGTTGGACTGGCCGAACGTCTGCATGAAGTACTTCACATCGCCACTCGCCGAAGGCCCGCTCGGCTGCATGGCCCACCCCATCTTCTGCCCACCGTAGTTGAACGCCCCCGGGCGCGCCGTGGCCATCGCGATGGCGTCGTGCACCTCTTCGGCGGCCAACTGACGGACGAACTTGCGCGCGTGGTACTTGGTATAGGCATCCTTCCAATCGCCGTCATAGCGCGCCGAAAGCTGGTAGGCGTTCGACTTCACAATGGTCGCGAACAAACGTTTCAGGCTAAAATTGTTTTTGCGGAAATCAGTGGCCAGCGCTTCCAGCAATTCGGGATGGAAGATCTGGGTCTCCCAGCCCTTCGGCAACTGGTTCGGATTCATCCGCGCCAGATCGAACTCATCGTAGGGCTCCACCAGGCCGACGCCCATCAGCCGCGCCCAAAACAGATTGGCCGTGGCTCGTGCAAACTGCGGATGCGCCGTGAGCATGCGGCCCAACGCCACACGCGGCTCCTCGCCTTCGCGCGGCTTCTCGCCGGTCAGAATGAACGCCGGCTGATTCGGGCCGCCGAAGCGCGGCACGCGGATCATGCTCTTGCCCTTCGTGTCGTAGCCGGCGTTCGCATCGTCGATCATGAACTCGCCCGACTGTGGCTTGCCGTCTTCCCAATACATCAGGTAGCGCGAATTGCCCAGGAAACTGGCCAGTTGGTAGAACTCGTGGCGCTTGCGTTCGCTGAGCCAGACGTTCACTTTCTCCAGGTGTCCGCGTCCGTCATGGCAGGAAATGCAACTGAAGTTGATCCCCAGAAACGTCTTGCCGTAGAGCACCGCCAGCTCATCGTGCGTATCGAGCTGCTGCACCATGCCGAAGTCCTTGCCGTCGTCCGGTTGCGCTTTGCCCTGCACATGCTCGCGCGCGATGAGGTTTGAGGCCGCCACCACATGGTTGCTCTTCGCCGAAGCGGCGATGATGTCACGC
>CALFYN010000321.1 GCA_937952345.1 uncultured Acidobacteriota bacterium | reverse complement strand
CCCTGATTCACGGCGCCGTCCACGTTCAGGAAGCTCTGGCGCAGTTCGGAGGCCGTCGGGCGGTAAATCTGCTCAATCGGGTCTTTGAATTTCTTGTAGAAATAGCTGACCGCGATAATCTGGTTGCCTTTGGGGAAATATTCCCAGCGAACGTCGAAATTGTCGATGGTGGCGCGTTGCAGGTCGGGATTGCCGACCGTGGAGTATCCACCGACAACGTTCGTGAATTCGAACGGCGACAGCTCACGGAAATCGGGGCGGTTCACCGTGCGCGAATAGCCGAAGCGGATGTTCTGCCGTCCCGACACCTGGTAGATCAGGTTCGCTGCCGGCAGCGGATCGCGGTTATAGAGCGCCGCCGAAGTGGGCCGCGCGTTCGGCACCAGCGGATCGAGCGTGATGACGTTGATTTGCGCGTCTTCGATGCGCAGGCCGCTGATTACGCGCCAGCGCCTGCCGAGCGCCAGATCCACCATCGCGAACCCGCCGTAGATATCGGTGGTGGCATCGTAGGAATCCGTCGCGCGGGTGATTTCACGAACTACGAACCCATCGGGGCGAATGTTGTTCGGACCCAGCACCTCGTTCGTTGGTTTGTTGAAATCGATGGTTTGCGCACGCACCGGAAAATAGCGGAAACGGCGCGCCTCGAAATCGCGGCGGCGGATGGTGCCGCGGAATCCAACCTTGAACAAACCGCTGATGGACCCTTTGAAAAAGGGTTTAGAGATGTCGGCCTGCGGCTCATAGATTTTGTCGCGCAGGTTATTGAAGAAGCGCAGTCCGGACTCGGGCAGATTGAGGAACGAATAGTTGCCGTTCGATTGTAGCCCGCGAATGCTCTCGCGCATATCGGGCTCGTCGCGCTTCGACGTGGCGTATGTGAACTGCCAGTGCACCACCGTATTGCCGAGCTTTTCCAGAGCGTGCTCGCCTTCCACGCCGGAGGAGATCATGCCGCGCTCGATGAAGCGCAAGCGCGTGCTCTCGACGATGTTGTCGTTGCCGCCATTCAAACCGCGGAAGATGCGCGCTTCCTTATCCGTGTCGCGCGTCAGCGTGTTGCGCCACACCAGCTTGTTCGAGGAGTTGAAGCGGTAGGCCACGTTCATGACGCCGCCGAGTTTGGCTGCTTCCACGTTCGATTGAAAATCGGGGTAATCCGTGAAGATGCGCGCCCGGCCACCGCCCGAGTTCACCAGAAAGCGCTGCAACTCGTCGGTCCGCTGCGGATGATTGGTGAAGGTGATGGCGCCGACAATGCCCAGCTTGCCCTTCCAGAACGAATTGCCGCCCACTACGGAGTACGTCTGCGCCGGCCGCATGGAGTTGATCGGCGAGGCTTCCCAATTGTTGGCGAACGACCGTCCGAACTCCTGGAACTGCTGATCGGTGAAGCGGCCCACGAAGAGGCGGTTATCGGTGGGGATACCGGAAGGTAGACCGCGCGTCCCGTCGTCGAAGCCGAAGAAATCCAGCCCGCCGCCCGAGTATCCGTTGAAGCGGTTGAACGTCGTAACGGTATTGAAACCGTAGTTCATGCTCACGCGGAACACCTTCTGGGTAGGGAACTCGATGGTGCCCAGTTGCACCAGGCCGCCCGAGAATTCTCCGGGCAGATCGGGGGAGTACGTTTTCAGAACCTTGATGCTGTCGATGAGGCTGGAGGGAAACAGATCGAGCGGCACCACACGGCGCTCCGGCTCCGTAGTGGGAACCATGGCGTTGTTCAGCATGGTGGCGCTGTAGCGTTCGCCCAATCCGCGCACGTAGACGAAGCCGTTATCCACAATCGACACGCCGGTGACTTTCTCCAACGCACCGGCGGCGTCTGAGGCCACGGTATTGCGGATCTCTTCGGCGCTCATCGAATCGCTGACCACGGCGGCCAGCTTGCGCTCGGACAGCGCGGCTTCGGCGTTGGCGGCGACGGCGCCCACTTTCTCAACCACTTCAATGGTGGTGGTGGTACCCTTCAGCGGCATCACCGCCGAGGCATCGGTCACTTCGCCGGCCTTCACTTCCACTTCATCGACGGTGGTGTCAACGTAGTTTTCGGCCGTGTAGCGGATCTTGTACTTGCCGGGGGAAAGCGTCAGTTGAAACCCACCCGTGGGATTCGTCTTCTGGCTTTGGTCCGTGTGGCCGTCCACGGCGATGGTCGCGCCGACAATAGGACGTCCCGTGGTGGCATCGAAGATCGAACCGATGACGGTGCCTGTGGTTTGAGCCGCGAGTGTGCTGGAAACGAGCAGCAAAAGGGAGGAGAGAATATACATGTGTGCGAGTGACTACGCCTACCGATTCTACGGGCACCGCACTACAGAAAAATGTCTGATTTTTTTCAATCCTGTTACGGCGCCGAATTGCTGAAGAAACAATCCTTCATGCGCAGGAACCACTCCGCCCCCAACGTCGCACGCTGAGCCTGAAAGACGCCGCAGCGCTCCCGCAAAGACGCATCCACAGTCTTCGCAAATGCCTCTACTTGCTTGCGGTTACGAGCCAAAATGTCACCCAACGCAACAGGAGCGCGGGCCTCCACATCGGGAAATCTGGCGTCTTGTATCCGCACTTCCATGGGCGCCACGCGCCACGTATCGGACTTCACCAGCACCTCCAAACGCACTCGGCCAGCCGGTGCAGACTCCGGAACAAAGGCGTCCAGCACGAAAATCTGGGTGGATTGTTTCGGAATGGTTACATCCGTGTCAGGAGAAATATTAAAAAAGGGGTCGCGGTCTTCGGTCAGTTTCGACGGCACCCAATGCTCCCCCGACTTCTCGAAGGACGCCTTGTACAGCTTCCACTGGAACACGTTCTCGGGGTTCGACTGCACAGCGAGGAAATACGTCGCCTTGGGATCGGCGGTGACGGCCACCTGTAAAGAAAGGTAGCTGTTGCGGGCCACGGCGGGAGAAAGAATCTCGCGCGGCGGCGTGGTCTGCTTCTCCCCACGGTCGAGCGCCACCCACTCTCCGAACGGTCCGATGCGCTGCCATTCCGAATAGAGGCGGATATCGCGCACCACCTGCCCGGCGGCGGGCATCGCCAGCAATAGAAGCAGCGCTACCACGCCCCGGCCATGCGGTATCCATAAGGATCCGCCCCCGCCTCCAGCGCGCCGTTGGCCAGCATCCGCACCACCACCGGCATCGCGCCCACGCCCCAGCGGCTGCGCGTGCCGATGCGATGGCCACGCAGCATCAAATCCTGAAACGCCTGTCCGGAGAGCCGCTCGTCGATCTTCAAATCGCCGGGCACCATGGCGTGGTTATCGAAGCTGTACACCAGGTGGCGCGTTTCAAAGCGCGGCGCTTCCACCGCGTTCTGCGCATTCATGCCGAACTCGATGATGTTGAGCAGCACTTGCAGCAGCGACTGATCCTGGTTATCGCCACCGGGAGTGGACATCACGCTGTGCGGCCGCCCGTTATGCGTGACCAGCGTCGGGCTCAACGTAATGCGCGGGCGCTTGCCGCCGGCGAGTTCGTTGGGGTGCCCTTCAATCAACAGAAAGCTCTGCGCGCGCTGCGTCAACGGGATGCCGGTGTCGCCGGCGATCACGCTCGGCAGCCATGCGCCGGAAGGCGTGGAGGAGAACATTACGCCGTCCTTGTCAATGGCGCTCACGCAGGTGGTGTCGCGGGCCTGCAGCATGTCGTCGATCTTGAAGCGCACCATGTCGGTTTCGGCGGGATGCTTTCCGGCGAGGCCCTGCGTGTGGCCGGGAATGAACTCCAGCGACGCCTTGGCGCCGATCAGTTTTCTGCGTTCCTCGGCATAAGCTTTCGAGAGCAAAATTTCGGCCGGCACTTTGCTGAACTTCGGATCGCCGTAATAGGTGTCGCGGTCGGCGTAGGCAAGCTTCAGCGATTCCACCAGACGGTGAATGTATTCGCCGCTTGAGGGCGAAAGCGATTTCAGGTCGAAGCCTTCCAGAATGTTGAGCGCTTCCAGCATCGACGGTCCCTGGCTCCAGAAGCCGGGCTTGTAGACCGTGTATCCGCGATACGTCGTAGACGCCGCCTGCTCGGGCTGCAGCTTGAATGCGGCCATGTCTTCATAGCGCAGGATTCCGCCATTGGCGCGCACGAAGGCGTCGATCCGCCGGGCGATGTCGCCGCGATAGAACACATCGCGCGCCGCATCGATGGCCGCCACACGCGATTTCCCCGCCGCCAGCGCACGCTTTTCGGCATCAGCCAGCAGTCGCAGCGTGCGCGCCAGATCGGGTTGCCGGAAAATTTCGCCCTGCTGCGGCGTGCGGCCGTTCGGTAGAAACACCACCTGCGACGACGGCCATATATCGTAGAAGCGCCGCGTGCTGCCAATCATGCGCGCCCGCATATCGTCGATCACCATCCCGTCGGCCAGTTCAATGGCCGGTGCCAGCACTTCGCTCAGTGACTTGGTGCCGAAGTCGCGCACGGCGAGCATGCCCGCTTCGGGCAAACCCGGCACCAGCGCGGGCATCAGTCCCGCCACCGGCACCATGCCTTTTAGCCCGCCCGGCTCCATCATCCAGATCTCGCCTGCCTGCAGTTTGCGGCGGCGGAAGTAATCGGCGGTGGCTTCCTTGGGCATTGGCCCGACGCCGGCAATAGAAAACACCCGGCCATCTTTGGTGCGGATCAGAATCGGCGCTTCGCCGCCCATGCCCACGTGCGAAAACTCAGAGACTGCCGCCGCGAACATCGCCGCTGAACCCGCATCCACGGCGTTTCCGCCCTGATGCATCAGCCGCATGCCGGCCTCCAACGCGTACTCGCTTCCGGCGCCCAGCGCGCCGCGCATCCCTCTCGATGGCCGCCGCAACGGTCGCTCCGATTCGCGCCGCTGTGCGTACATCGCCATCGCCAGCAGCATCGCCGCCACGACAATCAGAAAGCGAGCAGTGTTGCTCTTCATGGTGATACGCCCATTATAATGGGCACACTGGCCATGAAATCCGATTCGGAAGAGACACACGCCCAGGATCCGGTTGCCCCGGCCTTCGAACATGTGCCTGCCGAGGCGATGCTCTATTGCCCTGTCTGCGATAACCGGCTCACCGAACGCAAGTGCAAACTGCTGTGCACGCGCTGTGGATACTACATGAGCTGCGCTGATTACTACTGAAGAGAACCCAACGCCCATGAGCGAAATTGCCGCATTTCTGGAACGCTTCCGCCGCGGAGGCGAATTGATTGCCGTAGTCACTACCGGAGTGGCGGGCGCCGAACTCGATTTCGAGCCTGCCCCGGGCAAGTGGAGCATCCGCCAGATCGTCTGCCATCTCGGCGATACGGAGATTGTTGCCGCCGACCGCTTCCGCCGCGTCATCGCCGAGGAAGAGCCCACCTTGATCGGCTTCCAGCAGGAAGCATGGGCCGAAAAGCTCGACTACCGCAAGCGGAAGATCTCGCAGGCCGTGGAGTCGTTCCGGCGCTTGCGCGCGGAGAATTACGAACTGCTCAAGGACCAGCCCGAAGAGGTCTATCAGCGCGCCGGCATCCATAACGAACGCGGCCGTGTCACGCTGCTCGATCTGCTCACCACCTACGCCCAGCACGTCGAATCGCACGCCCGCCAGATCCAGGGCATCCGCCAGGCATACAAACAATCGAAGGCATAAATGTTTTTTGTCATCCTGCTTCTTCTGTGCCTGCCACCGGTCGCGGCGGGCGAGTCGGCGGCCGCGGCCCGCTGGTGGTCGCACGTGGAATACCTCGCCAGCGACGCCCTCCAAGGCCGTGATACCGGCAGCGAGGGCCACAAGCAGGCGGCACGCTATGTGGCCCAGGAGTTTGAGCGCGCCGGATTACGTCCGGCCGGAGTAAGCGGCTACTTCCAGCCCGTCGGCTTCCGGTCCATGGTGCTCGATGAACCCGCTTCCAGCCTGCGCCTGCAATTTCCCGATCGCACCGAAACCCTGCAACTGGGCCAGGACGCCTACTTCGGATTGCGCGGCAACCTTCTGCCCGAAATCGACGCCGCCATGGTGTTCGTGGGCTACGGCTTCGCCGTTCCCGAGCACAAATACGACGAACTCGCCGGGCTCGATCTGAAGGGTAAAGTCGCGGTCTATCTCACCGGCGGCCCGAAGGGCATCCCGGCCAACCTCATCAGCCATTACCAATCGGCGGCGCAGCGCTGGCGGCGGCTGAAGGAAGCGGGCGCGGTGGGCGTGGCGATCATCTCGAACCCCAGAACCAGCGACATCCCCTTCGAACGCGCCCGCACGGCCCGCTTCATCCCCGCCATGAAACTGAAAGACGTGGATACCGATGGCCCCGGGTGCAGCATCAGCATCAACCCCGCGCGCGTGAATCTCTGGTTTGAAGGTACCGGCCACTCGCTCGAGGAAATCCTGGCGCTTGCCGCGGAGAACAAGCCGCTGCCCAAGTTCGAGTTGAAGCCGCGCGTCGAAGCGCGCATGAAGCTGAACGTCACCGAACTCGAATCCGACAATATCGCCGGACTCAAGGAGGGTACGCACCCCACCCTGAAGAAGGAGGTGCTGATCCTCAGCGCGCATGTCGATCACGTCGGCACCAGCCGTAACCTCACCGGGGACCGCATCTACAACGGCGCGATGGATAACGCCTCGGGCATCGCCACGCTGATCGAAATCGCTAGAGCGCTCAAGGGCAAGAAGCTGAAACGCTCGGTTCTCTTTCTGGCCGTCACGGGCGAGGAAAAAGGGCTGCTCGGCTCGCAGTATTTCGTGCAATCGCCCACGATGCCGCGCGAAACCATCGTCGCCGATCTGAACTTCGACATGTTCCTCCCGCTGTTCTCCTTCGAGCGGCTGATCGTGTACGGGCGCGATGAATCCACTCTCGGCGACGCCGTCGAGCGCGTGGCGAAGAAAGCGGGCATCGAAGTCATGCGCGACCCCGAGCCGCAGCGCAACAGCTTCATCCGCAGCGACCAGTACAGCTTCATTCGGCGGGGCATTCCGGCGCTCGCTTTCAAACTCGGGTATAAGCCGGGGAGTGCCGAAGAGCGAATCTTCAAGGGCTGGCTGAAGGAGCGCTATCACGCCGTCAGCGACGATTTGCAACAGCCCGTGGACAAGGAAGGCGCAGTGCGGTTCAACA
>CALFYN010000320.1 GCA_937952345.1 uncultured Acidobacteriota bacterium | reverse complement strand
CGAAGGCGAGTTCGGTGATCTGGAACGCCGTTTTCAGATCCAGCGTGAGAGGCTTCGCCGAGCCGAGCACCCGGTTTACTTCCGTGGCCAGCGCCTTGCCGTATTGTTCGGCGTGCGCCACCGTGCCGCGAGGATTGGGGTTCTGATCGCCGCCACACAGCAGCAGGAACATCGCCGTGGCGCCGGGTTGCAGCCGCTCGACTTCTGTTTGCGCGTAGCCCGCATAGTCTCCCGAGACCTGGTAGTTATCGCCGCCCAGAGTCGTGTTGTGGCAGGCGTAGCCGAACAGCACGGCCATGAGCTTGTTGTCCTTGCCGTGGACCGCGATGACCGGTACATCCTGGTCAATAGGACCGCCGGGTGTACGGCGATTGTGGGAGAAGCCCACCGAACCGTGCCCGCTGGATAATTTCGCCGGCTGCATGCCGCCTACTGCCGCGCCCACCACGGTGACCAGATGTTCAACAAGTTGGTCGCGGTAAGCATTGACCGTTTGCCGTTGTTCCGCCGTGAGGAAGTACATCGTCATCAGGTTTGGAGTGACCACGGGCCCTGCGTGGGTATGCGAGGAGTTGAAGAGCAGCCGCGATCGGTCCAGGTTGTATTGCTTGGCGATGGCGGCGGCTACGGGTTCGGTGACCGAACGCGGCAGGCCGATCAGGTCCGTGGTGACGATGACCACTTTGCCGCGATTGCCGTCTTCGAGAGCGAGCGCCTTGGCATACAGCCGGTGCGCCACGCCTTCGGAAGGCTTCGTGCGCGCCGCGTAGCCCGACAACCAGATGGATTGCCCAGGGGTGATATCCACACGCGACACACCGGCGCGCACATCGCGCGCATCCACCGACATCGGGGACACCAGGGCCAGCAGCAGAAAAATGCTCATTCGGGACATAATAGTAGCAGACTCCACTTTCAAAAATTCATGCCACTTTCGTCAACCGCTACACTTCTACTCATTCTCTGTGTTGTTGCACAGGGCCAGACGCGCAGCACGGCTGGAGACATCCAAGGCACGATAACCGATCCCTCTGGACGCGCCATTTCCGGCGCTTCGGTAAACCTCGCCAACGATGAAACCGGTGTCAAGCGGATGGTTTCGAGCGATGCCTCCGGGACATATCTGCTGCCGGTTCTGCCCCCCGGAAAATACCGCATTGCCGTGTCCGCTCAAGGTTTCAATTCGCGCACCATCGAGGGCGTAGCCGTCCGTGTGGGAGATACCGTGGTGTTGCCGGTGCGGCTGGCCGTAAGCGGGATGGCCACGGAAATCGAAGTGCGGGCCGAGCCGCTGGATCCGGCACGCACACAGCAGGCAGCCACCGTAACACTGCATGAGATTCGCCAACTGCCCATCAACCGGCGGAACTATCTGGACCTCGCCGTCCTCTCGCCGGCAGTGGTGGAAACCAGTTCCCTGGTGGAAGACGTCAGCTACCGTCCCAGCGGCTCGCCGCATTCGGGCTTGAGCTTCGGCGGCGGGAATGGACGCGGCAACGGCTTCTATATCGACGGCGGCGAGAATTACAACAATTCGGGCGGCGTGCGGCTGAACCTGACGCAGGAAATGATCGAAGAGTTTCAGATTAACCGGAATAGCTATACGGCGGAGTTCGGCAATGCCAGCGGCGGGATTGTGAATATCGTGTCGAAGAGCGGCACCAACCAGTGGCATGGCAACGCGTTCGGATTCCTGCGGCACCGCTCCATCCAGGCGCGCAATTATTTCGACACGGGGAAAAGCCCGTTCACGCGCGTGCAGGCGGGTGGAACCCTGGGCGGCGCGTTGCGCAAGGACAAGACGTTTTTCTTTGCGGGCTTTGAACGGCTGGAACGGCACGAAAGCACGTTCATCCCGCTATTACAGGATCGCGCCGTGTTTTCACGCCTCACACCATCGCAGCAACGTCTGCTGGACGCACTGCGGGCGACGGGGAACGGGGCGGCGGCCAACCGCGTCGCCGAATACATCACACCCGCGAATAATCCGTCGCTGGTGCGCCTGTTCACGGTGAACAGCGGCGTGTTTCCCTTCGGCGAGAATCTGACCAATTTCGGAATGCGCTTCGACCAGCGTTTCTCGGCGCGGCACGATGCCTTTTTCCGCGCCAACACGGCCACCAGCTATCTGCAAAATTCCAGCTATGGCGCCCTGGATGCTTACAACCGCGGACGCAGCATCGAAACGCGGGATGCGACGGCGATGTTGGGCGACACGTTGATGCTTCGTCCGAACTGGCTGATGGAGACGCGGCTCATGTTCAACTACAACACGCTGGGCATCGACCCGCTCGATCCCAACGGGCCGGAGATTAATATCGGGGGCTTCGGGCTGTTCGGGCGGCAAATTTTCCTGCCGTATTACGGCATTGAGCGCCATTACCAGGTGACGCAGAATTTCAGTTATCTCACGGGGCGGCATAACGTGAAGTTCGGCTACGACTTCAACCCGATGCGGAATTCGTTCGTGTCGGCAACATTTCTCCCCGGGCGGTTCACGTTTGGAGGCGGTGTGCCGCTGGCGACGGCACTGTCCGCGGCGGATCCGGCATGGCCAGGGATGCTGACAAGCGCGCTGAACAGCGGCGGGCGCTCCGATGCGGCGTCGGCGTTGAATGACCCGCTCACCTCCCTGCAGTCCTATCACGCCGGCATCCCCGCCGCATTCCAGCAGGGCTTTGGCGATCCGAATTACGTGAATTTCATCAAACGCCTTCATTTCTATGTGCAGGACACGGTGCAGGTGCGTCCCGGGCTGACGGTGAACGTGGGCCTGCGCCATGAGAACGAGTTTCACAACCCCATTGTGCCGGCGGACCGCGACAATATCGGCCCGCGCTTCGGCTTCGCCTACACACCGGCCCCCGGCCTTGTGCTGCGTGGCGGATACGGGCTGTATTATTCGCAGATCACGTCGAATATCGCGGGCACGGCCGATCCGCTCTCGGGGCGCTTTATCAATCAGATTTTTCTGCCGCAGGCGGGGATCGCCGGTATCAACGATGCACGCACGGGCCGCACGCTGACGCCCGGGGACATTTATCAAACGCTGTTGCGGCAGGGCGTGATCGGACAGCGGCAGATTCGCCAGCAGGATCTCGCGCAGTTTGGGCTGCGCCCGGCGCCGGGCGCACCACTATCCGTGATCTTCGGCGTGGACCCGGGTTTCGAAAATCCCTGGGCGCACCAGGCCAGTTTCGAGATCGAAAAAGCGCTCCGTGAATATACCGTTTCGGCGGCCTACACATTCAACCGCGCGGCCCATATCGCGCGGATTCTCGGCCGCAACGTCGAGTACACGGGACAGCGCCTGCCCGACGGGCGCCCCACCTTCCGCCGTATCGAACCGCTCGTCCTGCAGCGCAACAACTTCTTTTCGAACGCCAACTCGTTCTATCACGCGGCGACGTTCCAGGTAACGCGGCGCTATTCGAACGGGCTTTCCCTGAATACGCACTATACATTCTCCAAGGCCATCGACGAGGTGACCGATTTCAATTCAGACTATTCCCCCAATGACCAGTTGAATGCACGCGCCGAACGCGCCCTGTCGCCGTTCCACCAGAAGCACCGCTTTGTCTTCAGCGGCGTCTACGACCGCAAGGGCTGGACCCTGGCGCCGATTGTCAGCGCCAATTCGTGGCGTCCGTTCAATGTGCAGACCGGAGTGGATCTGCCTTCCGGCGGCGATGGCTACGCGAGCACAAAGCGGCCTGCGCACCTGGGGCGCAACATGGGACAGGGTCCGAATTTCTTCACGTTCGACCTGCGCCTGACGCGGCGGTTCCTGTTTGGCGAGTCACGCAATCTGGAGCTGATCGGAGAAGGATTCAATCTGCTCAATCGCACGAATTTCCGCACCGTGAACAACGTCGTGGGCGACGTGCCGATCACCGCGCTCCCCTCGCCGATCATCGCCAACCGCGGTCCGGTAACCACCCCTTTGGCGTATACATCCACGCTCAATCCGCGGCAGTTTCAAATCGGGTTGAAGATCCATTTCTAGAGAGGCACGCACTTCTGACGGGCGGTGTATTCTATACAGTAGTCCAACGTCAGGGGATTCTCGCGAATGCCAAAGTCATTCCCGCGGTTGTGCGCCGCGTTTCTCTTCACATACAGCATCTGTTCCGCGCAATCGAGCGCGGGCGGCGGCACGATCCAAGGCACGGTAAAGGATCCGAGCGGGGCCGTGGTGCCCGAAGCCAAGATCGTCGTGTTGCATCTGGCCACCGGGCGCACCACCAACACGTCATCGAACGCGGACGGTTACTTCGCCACGCCACCCATCCACATCGGGCAATACAAGATCCGTGTGGAGATGGCGGGAATGAAGGCGTGGGAGAGTGAATTGCTGCTGGAGACCGGGCGCGTAGTGGAGATCGCGCCGGTCCTGACGCCGGGACAGATCACCGAAACCGTGCAGGTCACCGACACGGTTCCACTGGTGACCACCACCGATCCAACCGACGCCTCCACCCTGGATGCGCAGCGGATTTTGGAGATTCCGATCAATGGACGCAACCTGAACGTGCTGCTGGAGGACGTCACGCCGGGTGTGGAGGCCATCAACGACGTGAACGGCGGCGTGCGCGTCAGCGGGCTGATGACCTATTCCACCGATTACGTGCAGGATGGCGCGGCCGCCAACAACCGCGAGTTCGGCGGTTCGGCGAACCTGCAAGGACTGGAGTCCATTGGAGAAGTGCGCATCGAAACCAGCACATCCTCGGCCAAGTACACGCGCCCGACCTCGGTGATTATCACCACCAAGAGCGGCTCCAATCAACTGCGATTCGCGCTTTGGGAAACGCACCGCAACAACGCCTTCGGAGTGGCCCGCGCCCGCCAGGATGTATTCTTCGACGGCACGCCCTTCAAGACGCCGAAATTGATCCGCAATGAATTCGGGGGATCCGTTGGCGGGCCGATTATCCTGCCCACCTTCGGCCTCAATGGGAGCCAGTACTACAACGGCAAGAATCGCAGTTTCTTCTTTGTAACGCGGGAGGGAACGGAACTGGTGCAGGGACTGACGCGCGAATTCCGTGTTCCGACGGCGGCGATGCGCCGAGGAGATTTCAGCGGCCTGATTGATCCGCAAGGCCGCGCGCTGCAGTTGTACGATCCATTATCCACACGGCAGGAGGAATTCCCGAACGGGCGCATCGTATCGGTGCGCGATCCATTCCTGAACAACCAGATCCCGGTCGAGCGGATGAGCGGTTTTGCGAAGCGCATTTACGAAATCACCCCGCTGCCCACCGACATCACCAATCCGCTTGTCTCGAACAATCTGAAGATGGTGGTGCCCACCAACGCGTTCCCGAACCTCAGTGACAATCCGCTGACGATGCGCATCGACCACAAATTCTCGGATCGCGACAGTGCCTACGTGAAGCTGAACGGCGGCACGCGCAACGCGCATTTTCTCGGCACCAGCGGCTCGACGGGCGCGCCCACGTTCAACAACGAAGGCAACGTCACCTACCTGCCGGTCAAGGGCCGGTCGTTCGCGCTGAACTGGGTGCACACGTTCAGCCCATCGCTGTTCGTGGAGACACTCGCCAACCGCACCTGGCAAATCTCGCGCACGGTCACCGGCCCGGTGGACAAAGACTGGTCCAAGGAACTGGGGCTGCCGAATCCCATGGGGGAAATCGGCTGGCCGAACATCACCAGCACGGGATTCATGAGTTATATCGAAGGCGACAACCGCCGCCAGTTGTACAGCATGATCTCGAACCTGGAGCAGAACTACAGCCTCATCCGCAAAACCCATAACATCGCCTTCGGATTTCGTTTTCATGACGAGAAGCAGCACCTGCTTCCGGACCAGGGCGCCATCTCCGGCTCGGCTGCGTTCAACAGCCTGGCGACCGCATTGGAATCATCGACGCTCGGCAGCACGCTGGCGCCGGGGACCACACCGCAAACCGGGCACGACTCGGCGAACTTCTTCCTCGGCTACGCCGGCACCTACACGGTGGGCCTGAAGCGCGGCATCATGCGCGTGCGTGAGCGCAACTGGGGCCTGTATCTGCAGGACAACTGGAAAGTGTCCTCGCGGCTGACCATCACGCCGGGAGTGCGCTGGGATATCAACCCGGCGTTCACCGAGAAGGACAACCTGCTGACGGCATTCGATGTGGACAGCCATTCGCTGATGTTCCCGGAGCCGCTGGAACATTACTACCGCATCGGCGCCACAACGCCACAGGTGGTGCGCACGTTCGAGCAGGTGGGAGTGTCGTTCAAGAGCGCCGAGGAACTGGGCAAGCCGAAGCGGTTATTCCCGTCCAACTACTTCGACATCGGTCCCCGCGGCGGATTTGCTTACTCCGTCACGCGCGGCGACAATCCGTGGATCATTCGCGGCGGGTACGGCCTCTACATTTCCGCGGTGCCGATGCGCACATTGCTGGCGCAATTTTCCGGACTTCCGCCATTTCGCGCGAATTTCACGTATAACCCGAACGCCGTGAACCAAAGCCCGGACGGCATCCCCAACTACCTGCTGCGCAACGTCCCGCTCGTCCGCGTGGGGGAAAACAGCGCCAACGTCATCGACTTGAACGATCCGGCGTCCGTGGGACGGGGAGTCAGCGTGGTGGGCATGGACGGCAAGCAGCCCAGCCTGCGCATCCACGAATGGAACCTCGCGGTGGAAAAGCAGATCGCGAAATCCACCGTGGTGCGAATCACCTATAAGGGCAAGCACGGTGTCAACGCCGACCAACTGTACAACATCAATGGGACACAGACCAATTACGTGTGGTTTCTGACGACGGGCAGAGCGCTTCCAACGGGAGAATTCGGCGCGGTGCTTCGCCGCCCCTATGACCAGAACGCATACACCGATGTGCGCCTGCTGCAGCGCAGCGGATACATTAACTCCTCCACCTGGGCGCTGGAGGTGGAGCGGCGCTTCCGCAACGGACTCGGGTTCCAGGCCTTTTACACGCTCACCAACTCCCTGCGGCTGGCGGGCAATTCCTTCCGCGATGACGTGGCCAACCCCGCGGCGTATCTGCCAGGTTCGGTACCCACGGACTTCCGCGAACTGAACCGGTTCCTTTTC
>CALFYN010000319.1 GCA_937952345.1 uncultured Acidobacteriota bacterium | reverse complement strand
TTCCCCACCGCCTCGCCCGCCACCAGCCGCAGATGATTCAACCGGCTCCCCCGCCGCTCCGGCCACCCCATCCCCTGGCTCGCATGCTGCGAACGGCTTCGCCCTTCAATCTCCCCATAGGAAAGCCCCAGCAGCGGATTGTACGCCCCCGCATCGATCTCCACGGTCCCCGCTGCCCCGCGGTTCTCCTTCTCCATCTCCGCTGTAAAGTTGAACAGATTGAAGAACAGCCGCTTTGCCTGATGCGGCTTCACCATCCGCAATTGCTCCGGAAACCGAGCCGCATCCGCCGCCGCCGCGAACGCCTCCTTCGCCAGCAGCGCCGATGCCTGATGCTGCCCGTGCCCATCCCGAGGCGTCCCCGAAAAACGCAGAAAAATCACGTCCGGCCGGAACCGCCGGATCACCCACACAATATCCCCCAGCACCTGCTCCCGCCCCCACTTCGCCAGCGTCTCCTCCGGCGTCTTCGAAAATCCGAAGTCCGTCGCCCGCGAAAAATACTGCTCGGCTCCATCCACTCTCCGCGCCGCTAGCAACTCCTGCGTCCGGATCAGCCCCATCAGGCTGCCCTGTTCCGGCCCAATCAGGTTCTGTCCCCCTTCGCCCCGCGTCAGCGACAAATACCCCGTCCGCAAGTTCCGCTCCCGCGCGAAATAGGCCAGCAATAACGTGTTTTCATCGTCCGGATGCGCCGCAATATGCAACACGGAGCCCACCGTCGAAAGCTTTCGCAGCGCCAGCGCAATCTCCCCCGCGCTGGAAGGGCTCCCTTGTGCCCAAAGGTCTCCCCCAAGGGCATGCATCAGGAAAAGGATAAATGCGGAAAGCAGCATAACAATATTCTTTGAACCCAGTTTCTACGGCAGGCGTCTTCCTTTATCCTAAAGGATTCCCGCAATCTATACTGAACCAATGCCCCTTTGCCTGCTCCTGCTCTCGCTCCCCCTGGCCGCGCAGAACTGGGAGATCCTCTTCGACGGCCGCCGCACGGACGCCTTCCGTACCGCCACCACCGATACCTTCCCCTCCTCCAGTTGGGAAGTCCGCGACGGCCTCCTCCAAACCATCCCCGGCCCGCTATTCGCCCAGGATCTCTGGACCCGCAACACCTACCGCGACTTCGAACTCCTCTTCGAATGGCGCGTCGAAGCCAACGGCAACAGCGGCGTCAAATACCTCATCCAGGATTGGCTCCACGGCCGCCAGGTCAACGGCCGCCCCGTCGTCGGAAAACCCCACCAGCCGCTCTCCCGCGACGCCCTCACCCCTTCCGATGGAGCCTTCGAATACACCATCGGCTACGAGTATCAGATCATCGACGAACAAACTCTCCCCGCCTCCATGGGCCCCATCCAGCGCACCGGCGCCCTGTACGGCTTCCTGCCCCCCACCAAAGCCGCCGGCACGCGCCCCGGCATCTTCCATCAAAGCCGGCTCACCGTGCAGGGCGACAATGTCGAACACTGGCTCGATGGCGTACGCGTCCTCGCCTACGCCATCCACGGCCCGCAATGGGAAGCCGCCTTCGCCAACGTCGATCGCAGCGCCGCCCGCCTGCTCCACGACCTCGCCCGCCGCGATACACCCATCGCCCTCCAACATCACTCCTCGCGCGTCGCCTTCCGCAACATCCGCGTTCGCCGCCTCTCCGGCACTCGCTAACAATTGCCAGGCGGTGCTTCCCCGCACAGGAACGCTACCATGGAAAGAATGCAGATGCCCTTTCCGTGGGAGGCCCCGCAGCGCCAGTTCACGGTCACCACCCTAACCAACGCCATGCGCGACGCGCTCACCGCCGACTTCAGCGACATCTGGGTTGCCGGCGAGATCTCCGGCGTCAAAGCCGCCACCAGCGGCCACATCTACTTCACGCTCAAAGACGCCAACGCCCAAATCCGCTGCGCCCTCTTCGCCCGCACTGCACGCTTCATCCGATTCAAACCCCGCGACGGCGTCGAAGTCCTCCTCCGCGGCCGCATCGACATCTACGCCCCACGCGGCGAATACCAGCTCCTCGTCGATGCCATCGAGCCGCGCGGCATCGGAGCCCTTCAGATCGCCTTCGAACAACTCAAGCAAAAGCTCGCCCAGGAAGGCCTTTTCGAAACCGCCCGCAAACGCCCGCTCCCTCCTTACCCCAATCGCATCGGCATCATCACCTCGCCCTCCGGAGCCGTCATCCGCGACATGCTCAACATCCTCACCCGCCGCTTCCCCGGCCTGCACATCCGCCTCTATCCCGCCCTCGTGCAGGGCGACGGAGCCGTCGAGCAGGTCTGCCGCGGGCTCGAATACTTCCGCAACAGCGGCTGGCCCGAAGTCGTCATCGTCGCCCGTGGCGGTGGCTCCGTCGAAGACCTCTGGACCTTCAACGAAGAGGCCGTCGCCCGAGGCATCGCCGCCTCGCCCGTCCCCGTCATCTCCGCCATCGGCCACGAAACCGACTTCACCATCGCCGACTTTGTCGCCGACCTCCGCGCCCCCACTCCTTCCGCCGCCGCCGAACTTGTCATCGGCACCCGCCAGCAGATCATCGAACGCCTCGCCGCCACCGAAGCGCGCATGATCCAACTGCTCCGCTACCGCATCGCCGTCTCCCAGCGCCGCCTCCATCAATTGAGCGTCGACCGCGCCGGAGGCACGCTCCACCGCATCATCGGCAAGCATCAGCAACGCGTCGATGAGCTCACCGCACGCATGGAAGCCATCCTCCGCGCCGCGCTCGCCACGCGCTCCAAACAAGCCCGCGACCTCGACGCGCGCCTCAAGAAAATGGATCTGCGCCTTCGCCTCGCCGACGGGCGCCGCCGCCTCGAAGCCGCTTCCTCCAAGCTCGAAGACTCCATGCGCTGGAAGCTCGCCCAGGCCCACCGCCGCCTCGAACCGCTCCAGGCCCACCTCTCCCAACTCAGCCCCTTGCGAGTCCTCGACCGAGGCTACGCCATCGTCCAAACCCCCGATGGCACGGTCATCAAAGCCCCATCCCAAACCGCCTCCGGTGAAGCCCTCCGCGTCCGTCTCGCCGCCGGCGAACTCGCCGTCGAAGTAAAGGAAACCCAACCGTAAAATGTCTCAACCCATCCTCCGCGTCTGCGTCTTCTGCGGCTCCAGCTTCGGCAACCGCGCCGCCTATCGCGAGGCCGCCAGCACCCTCAGCGCCTGCCTCATCGAGATGGGCTATTCGCTCGTCTACGGAGGCGCGCACGTCGGCCTCATGGGCTTAATCGCTGACTCCATGCTCGCCGCCGGAGCCGAAGTCATTGGTGTCATCCCCCGCCAGTTGCAGGAAAAGGAGATCGCCCACCGCGGGCTCAGCCGCCTCCACGTCGTCGAAACCATGCATGAGCGCAAAGCCCTCATGGCCGATCTCTCCGATGCCTTCATTGCCCTGCCCGGAGCCTACGGCACACTCGACGAGTTGTTCGAAATCATCACCTGGGCGCAGTTGGGCATTCACCGCAAGCCCATCGGCATCCTCAACATCGATGGCTACTACGACTACCTCCTCGCCTTCCTCGACAACTGCGTCGCCAACGGACTCCTGAAACAATCGAACCGCGAATTGTTCTTGGTCGATATCGAGCCCCGCCGCCTCCTCGCGCGAATGGCTGAACACCACCCCGCGCCCGTCGCCAAATGGATCGGCAAGGAAAGCCGCTAGCGCGCTACCAGATATAGTCCTTCGCCGTCTCCCGCCGTGCATAGCCATCCAGCACATGCACCACCCGCAGCTTTTTCAGCTTCGTCGGCGACAGCGCCCCCAGCGGGATATAGATGATCTTCCGCCCCAGGTGGTTGGCAATCGACTTGAAGATGCTGCGCGGCGGCCGCGGAGCCGCATACACCACATACTTCTCCACCGCGTAATCCAATCCCGCCATCAGCAGCCGCTCCGGCTTTGACTCCGCGAACTGATAGTCCGGATCCACCCACACGTTGTACATCCGCCGCGGCGGCAGCGTCATCAGCAGCCCGCCATACTCCGCGCGCCCGATCCCCGGCCCCACCATGTGCTCGAACGGATGCGTCGAATAGAACGCCATGTCCGACTCATTCGCGTTCTCCCCCAGCCACGTCGTCATGTACCCGTAGCGGTCCTGCCGGTCCTCATCGAAGATCACAATCACCGCGCCCACTTCCCCCGCGATCCGCTGCATCTGCCGCACATAGATCTTCCCTTGATGCCAGTTCCGTATCGTCTCGCGAATATCCACCCCATCGTGCAGCGACGTGCAGAATGCCTCCACCCGCGTCCGCTCCTCCGACAGGATGCTCTTCCCCTTCGACTTCAGAAACCGCCCGTAATCCTCGATCACGATATCCTCCGGCGGATACGAACAGATCGAGTTCCCGTCCAACTGCTCCGCCCACTCCCCCGGCCGCTTCTCCCGCTTATGCGGCTTCAGGTTCTGCGGCCGCGACAGATGCTTCGGCCGCGGAATGCGCCGCCGGATCTTCAGCCGCCGCGTGTCGAGAAACACCTCGTCCGCGCTGAATGCCACCGTGTCGATGTCGCTCTCCGCCTTCTGCCCGCCATAGCGATTCGCCGTCTGCCACACTTCCCACGCGTAGTTGTCATCCACCACCGAGCGCGCCGCCAGCGTCAGATCGTACAACCCCGCCACCAGATCCCCGCTCGTCCGCGCCAGGTTGCGCGTGTAGCGTGCCAGCATGCGCCGCTGCCAGTGCACCATCCTATCGCCCGTCATCGCCACATAGGCCTGCTCGGCCTCTTTCAGCAATTCATACTGCAAGCGAGGCCGGTCCGGAAACGCACCCCGATCCGCTGCCCGCCACCGTTCATAGCGCTCCTGCAGCCACGGCGTCTCCGTCGTGATCTCCGCCAGGCAATCCGGATGCGGATTCAGCAGCTTCGCGCCCAATGCCTGCGGCAGGTCCGGCTCCGGTTGCGGCATCTCCATCGCGTCCAGCACCGCATCCAGCAGATTCAACGACAGCACCACCACCGTGCGCGCATAGGGATCGGCGCCCTGCAGCTTCCACGCAATCGCCGAAGCATAGCGCTCCACATCTTCGCTGCGCTCCTGCGGAAACAGCCGGTACTGCTCGATGTACTTCTCCAGCCCGATGTGCTCCATCGCATACGCGTCCGGATAGCTGCCCTTCACATGCGGCCGCTCATGCGTATCGGGCTCCAGCAGCAGCAGCGTCGCCCCGATCTCCGATGCCGTCCGCGCCGCTTCCACAAACGGATCCGTCACCTCCACGGGCCACACCACCGGGTCATCGAACTCATCGTCCCGAGGCGCGCACAGCACCACCGACATCTCCGGCAGCCTCCGCAGCGCATGCCGCAGCGGAGCCTCATAACACCCCGGCAGCTCAATCGCCACCACCTTCGGCTGCACCGCAAGCAGGATATGCCGCAGCCGCACGGCGAACTCCGCCCGCCCCGGCACCACCGGAAAGTACGTGAACTCCCCTCGCGTGAGGTTGTTCGGATCGAAGAAATCAGG
>CALFYN010000318.1 GCA_937952345.1 uncultured Acidobacteriota bacterium | reverse complement strand
CCGCCGACGTTGTCGAAGTAGACATCGATGCCCTGGGGGCAGAGTTCGGCGAGCGCGCGGCGATAGTCGGGCGTAGTCTTGTAGTTCAGCACCGCGTCGAAGCCGAGATCGTCGCGCAACCAGCGGACCTTGTCTTCGGAGCCGGCGATGCCCACGACGCGGCAGCCGTGAATTTTCGCGATTTGCCCGACGTAGGAGCCAACGGCGCCGGCGGCCCCCGAGACCACCACTTGTTCGCCGGGCTTGAGTTGTCCCACTTCGAGCAAGCCGAAGTAGGCAGTGAGCCCGGGCATGCCCAGCACGCCGAGGGACGTGGAAACGGGCGCGACAGAAGGATCGAGTTTGCGGACTCCGCGGCCATCGGAAATGGCGTACTCCTGCCAGCCGAACATGCCCATCACATAGTCGCCTTCGGCGAAGCGGGGATTGCGCGATTGCAAGACACGCCCCGCGGCGCCGCCCACCATGACATCACCGATTTGCACCGGATCGGCGTAGGAGCGGGCTTCATTCATGCGGCCGCGCATGTAGGGATCGACGGAGAGCCAGCGAATTCCCACGAGAATCTCGCCCTCGGCAGGTTCGGGAACGGGGGCTTCGCGCAATTGGAAATCGGATTCCTTCGGGAACCCGGTGGGCCGGGCAGCCAGCAGAATTTGCCTGTTCATTCGTTACAGGATACCGCCGGGCGGGCGATGGTGTAGCACACGGTGGCGCGTCCATCGATGTTGGCGGCGCCCACACATTGCATGCCGAGTTTTTCGAGCACACGAATGGAGGCCGTATTGGGCGGATCGGTGCGGCCGGCGATGCGATCGACGGGGAGCGCGGAGAAGGCAAAGGCCAGCGCGGCGCGCGCGGCTTCCACCGCCAGGCCTTGTCCCCAGTGCGCGGGAGCGAGCCCGTACAGCAGTTCCCATTCCTCATTGGGAGGATAACGGCGGAAGCCGCAGAAACCAATGATGGCGGCGCTGCCACGGAGGCGGATGCAGAAGAGGCCGACTCTGTAATCGGCCCAGTCCTCCAAAGCAGATTGGACCGCTTCATGCGCCGTCTCGCGGTCAATGACGACATCGTCCCAAAGATAGCGGCGCACACCGGGCTCGGTCCACAAGGCATGCAGCGCGTCGACATCGTCCATGCTGCAGGGGCGCAAGCTGAGGCGGCCGGTTTCGAGGATCATGCCGGCGTGACGGCGCACATATCGGACGGCTGGCCGGTGGAGGAAAGCACGGCCGACCACACTTCGCTGGTGGGATTGACGCGCCGTTTGTGGGCGGTGGCCATGGGGATGGAGACGTGCACGAACATGTTGTACCAGAGCCCGATGAGCATATCGGTGCGTCCGGCCATGGCCGCATGCACGGCGCAACGCGCGAACTGATCGCAGAGCAGCGCGTCGTCCTTGTTGGCGGGACGGCTGCGCACGATGTAGCTGGGGTCGAAGTATTTCACGTCGACGGGAATGTTCTCTTGGGCGAAGAACTCCTGAATGCGGCGGCGCAATTCGCGGCCGCTGTCCTTGAGCTTCAGATTGCCCGATTTATCCACCTCATGGGCGCCGTCGACCAGATCCTGACC
>CALFYN010000317.1 GCA_937952345.1 uncultured Acidobacteriota bacterium | reverse complement strand
AGGCAAAAGGAATGGAAAGCGGCAGCGTGGTGAGAATGATGAACGGGTGAATGAGGCTTTCAAACTGCGCCGCCAGCACCATGTACATGAAGATGGACGCAAGGCTGATGGCGAGAATCATGTTCCGGGTCGTCTCTTCCAGCACCTGCACCTGTCCGGAGAAGCGAGCCCCGTAACCCGGGGGCAACTCCGCGCGCGCAATGGCTTCGCGCGTCTTCTGCGCCGCCTCGGCGAGCGAATGGCCGTTGGCCACGTTGGCGTAGACGCCGACCGAATACTGGCGGTCCTGGCGATCGATGCGGCTCGGCGATAGCCCGCGCTCCACGGAGGCGATGGAATCCAACCGGATGAGCCCTTGCTTGGCGGAAGGCACCAGCAGCCGCTTCAGCACTTCGGGGTTATCACGCTGATGCGGCAGCAAGCGCATGGTGACCATGTATTGCTCGGACTCTTCCTTGAACGTGGAAATCTGATCTTCACCCGACATCATCAATCGCACCGCACTGGCGATATCGGATACGCGCACTCCGAGATCGGATGCCAGTTGGCGGTCAATGTCCACCTGCAATTCGGGATTGTTGAGCGAGAGGTTCACGCGCAGATCGACGACTGAGGGCTCCTTCATCATCTCGATGTTCACCCGCTTGGCCACTTCCACTAGTGAGCGCATATCGGGCCCCAGCAGCATGGCGCGAATCGGTGCGAAGGTGTCGCGGCCGCCGAGGGCGTTGGGGAATGTCACGCGGGGGCGTGCAAACGCATACGGCCGCAATGCATCGCGCACCTTCTGCCCCATCTCGAGAATCGGCGCGCGCTGCTCCTGCGGTTCCAGCAGGACGGTCATCATGCCCATCGTGACGCGATCCATGAACGTCGAACTCGTCGGCACAACTGCTCTCACGCCCGGCACCTTCTCGATGGCACGGGACATTTGCAGCGTAGTGCGCTCGGTGAGGTCGAGGCTCGATCCTTCGGGCAGTTCCAGAAAGATCGAGAGTTCGCTCTGATCTTCTTGCGGCATCCAGTCGCGGCCGATGTACTCGTTCACCACGAATGTGGATGCGAAGGTAACGGTGCAGACGGCAACCACGGCCCAGCGGTGATCGAGCGACCAGCGCAGAATCGCCATGTAGGCGCGCTCCATCGGTCCGGAATGGTGGCCATGTTTCGGCTCACCGGATTTGCCCTTGCGCTTCAGCATGCGCGCGCTCAGCGTCGGTGTCAGGGTAAAGGCCACCAGCATCGACATGAGAATGGACACGGACATCGTCCATCCGAACTGGTTGAGAAACTTGCGAGCGTAACCAGACATGAAGGCGACGGGGACGAAAACAATCACCAGCGAAATTGTTGTGGCCATAACGGCCAGCGAGATTTCCTTCGTCGCCACAATTGCCGCCTCAATGGGAGGCAGAGCCTCCTCCTCGATGTAGCGGTAGATGTTCTCCAGTACGATGATCGCGTCGTCGATCACGATTCCTACCGCCAGCGTCAGGCCAAGCAGCGTCATCGAGTTCAGCGTGAAGCCCATCCACTTGAGCAAAGTGAAGGTGGCGATGACGGATGTGGGAATCGCCAGCGAGCTGATGAACACCGTGCGCCAGTCGCGGATGAACAGAAATACGATCAGGGAAGCCAGCAGGCTGCCCAGCACCAGATGTTCCTGCAGCGCTTCCACGGAATTGCGAATGTAGGTGGCCTGCTCCTTCACGACGTCGATTTGCAGGCCGGGGGGAAGATTCGGCTGCAGGACGGCGAGCTTCTTCTGAATGTCTTCCACCACCTTGACCGTGTTCACGCCAACCTGGCGGCGCACTTCCATCATCACGGCGGGCCGCCCCTTGTAGTAGGCGAACGAGCGGCGCTCCGCCATTCCGTCTTCCACCGTGCCGATATCACGGATACGGATGGGCGCTCCGTTCACATTCTTGATGATGATGTTGTTGAACTGATCCACCTTCTCCACACGCCCTAGCGTGCGGACGCCGAGTTCGCTGGGGCCGCGGATAATACGTCCGCCGGGAGTTTCGACGTTCTCCGTGCGCAGCGCACGCTCCACTTCCTGCGCGCTGAGATCGTAGGCGTTCAGCTTGTCGATATCCAGCAGCACGTTGATCTGGCGCATCCGTCCGCCGAACACATCGACACCGCCGACTCCATCCACGGTTTCGATGGAACGGCGGATTGTCTTGTCGGCGATTTCGGTCAGTTCGCGCTGCGTGCGTGTGCCGCTTACGGCGAGTGTGAGAATAGGATCGCTGTCGGGATCGGCCTTGATAACCGATGGCGGCAGCACATTCGGAGGCAGTTTGCGCATGGCGGCGCTGACCTTTTCGCGCACATCCTCGACCGCTTCGCCGATGTCCCGTTCCAGCACAAACGTCACCATCACGCGGGCGCTGCCCTCCATGATGTAGCCGCGCACTTCGTCGATGCCGCTGATGGCGGAGATGGTTTCCTCGATCGGGATCACTACCTGGGAGGCCACCTCTTCGGGACTGGCGCCGGGCAGACGAATCTGCACATACACTGTCGCAGCGTCGGTGCGAGGAAACAGATCCAGCCCCAGATCCTTGTAGCTGAACACACCCAGGGTGACCAGGAAAAAGATCAGCATGAAGGCGAATACGGGACGGCGTACGCAGGTTTCGGAAAGGTTCAAGTGCTGCTCCTGAAGTGAACGAGGTTACTATTATATCTTGGCGATCTTATGAGCAAGACTGCTTTTCTATTTCCAGGACAAGGCTCGCAATTCGCGGGTATGGGCAAATCGCTTGCGGATGCGTTTCCGGTGGCTGCGGCCACTTTCGCCGAAGCTGATGAGGCGCTAGGTTTCAAGATCTCCGAACTCTGCTGGCAGGGTCCGGAGGAGGAATTGAAGAAGACGGAGAATACGCAACCGGCGCTGGTGGCCGTGTCGACGGCGGCCTTCCGGGTGTTGCGAGAGAAGGGCATGACCCCGGACTTTGTCGCCGGCCACAGCTTGGGTGAATACTCGGCGTTGGTCGCGGCCGGAGCGCTTTCTTTTGTCGATGCCTTGCGTCTGGTGCGCAAGCGCGGACAGTATATGCAGCAAGCTGTCCCGCTGGGCGTGGGTGCGATGGCGGCGCTGTTGAAACTGCCCGAGGGCAAACTGGAGGCGATTCTGGCGGAAGCGGCGCAGGGCGAAGTGGTGAGCGCCGCCAATCTCAACTCGCCGGATCAGATCGTCATCGCCGGACACGCCGGCGCCGTAGCGCGTGCTTCGGAACTGGCGAAAGCGGCGGGGGCGAAACGGGCCGTTCCGCTGCCGGTGAGCGCACCCTTTCACTGCCCGTTGATGAAGCCGGCGCAGGAGGCTCTGGCACAAGATCTGGCCGTTACGGAATTCCGGGATCTGGCCGTGCCCTTGATCAACAACTGGCAGGCGCGCGAAGTCCAAACAGGCGCGGAGGCCCGTCAGGGTCTCATCGAACAGGTGCCTAACCCTGTGCGCTGGGTGGAAACCATCCGCCTGCTGGCCGCATCCGGAGTGAGCAAGGCAGTAGAGGTGGGCCCCGGAGCGGTGCTCAGCGGGCTGGCAAAACAGATCGATGGTTCCATCGAATGCCGCAAATTCGGCGAAGCCGCCGATTGGGAAAAGTTACACGGCTGAAAGACAGTTCATGCCGAGGAGGCCGAAGCCGCCGCAACGGCCTCCAGCCGCTTCAGCAATTCCGACTCCCATTCCTTGTCGTTCATATCAAACCCCACCTGCTCCCATTGCCACTTGCCGTTGGCATCAATAATCCACACCCGCGGCACACTCAGAAAACCAACCAGTTGCCCAACGAACACCCGCGACGGGACAACGGGAAACGTGAAGCCGTTCTTCTCCAGGTAGGGACGGACGGATGCGGTTTCCTCATCCACATTGAAGGTGGCCACCACCAGTTCCTGCCGCTCTTTCAGTTGGTCGTACAAGCGCTGAAACTTGGGCATGAGAATCTGGCACGGCGCACTCCATCCCGCCCACACCGCCACCAGCAACGTTTTCCCTTGCAGACGTTTCAAATTCCAGACATTGCCGTCGATATCCGACAGGCGGAATTGCGGCATGTCCTTATCCGGCTTCTCCCATCTCCCCATGAACAGTTACCTTATACTTTCTCAGGAACAATGTAGGGAGCACGATAGTTACGGGTAAGCATGGCATCCGCCTGCGAATCCCCGGCAAACCGTTCCTTCTGCGCATCCCATGTCAGCTTGCGGCCCACGCGATAGCTGATGTTGGCCAGATGCACGAAATTCGACGCTAGCGCGTTCACAGCCACTTCGGCATGCAGATCTTCGCGCCTGCGGCTGCGCACGGCCTTCAGGAAGTTGTCCATATGCGGGGCGTTGTCTCCGCGTTCGGCTTTTCCTTCCGCCAGCAATTCGCGCTTGTCGCCTTTGTAGGCCCAATATCCGCCGCCATCCACAGCCAGGTATCCGTCACTGCCGTAGAAGATATTGCCAACGATATTGGCGCCCCGTGCCTTGAGTGGTCCTTCTTCGGGACTGATCAGCCCACGAACTTCGAAGACCAGTTCCACGCCGTCGCAATCAAACGTGGCAATCTGCGTGTTCGGCGTTTCCTGATCGTCGTCGTAGACCATCTTGCCGCCAGTGGAAACGACATTCTTCGGCATAGTCTTGCGATTCAAACCCCAGAGGGCAATATCCATTTCGTGCACACCCTGGTTTCCGATGTCTCCGTTGCCGGTGTCCCAGAACCAATGCCAGTTGTACTTGAAGCGATTTTCGTTGAAGGGCCGCATCGGCGCGGGACCGAGGAACAGGCTCCAGTCGATTCCGGGCGGCGTTGGAATATCGGGTTTGCGGCCGATGGAGGGCCGGCGCTTGTAGCAGAGTCCCTTCGCCATGTAGATCTTGCCAATGGCGCCCTCATGCAGCAGTTTCATGGCGGCGATCTTGTGCGCCGTACTGCGGCTTTGCGTTCCGGCCTGCACGATGCGGTTGTATTTGCGGGCGGCGGCAGTCATCTGCTTGCTCTCAAACACGTTGTGCGAAACAGGCTTTTCCACGTACACGTCTTTGCCCGCCTGGCAGGCCCAGATGGTGGACAGCGAATGCCAGTGGTTGGGCGTGGCGATGCTCACCGCATCCACGTCTTTGTCTTCGAACAGCTTGCGCATGTCGGAGTAGACTTTGGCCTGATGCCCTTTCGCCTTTTGGACGATGGCAACCGCCCGTTCCTGCGCGGCTTGATTCACATCGCACAACGCGGCCATGTAGCAATCGAGCTTGAGATACTCGTTGAGATGCGCAGTCCCGCGGCCGCCGATACCAATGACAGCGAGGTTGACACGGTCGTTGGCCCCAAGAATCGGCCGGGCTTGCGTGGCAATGGCCGCGGCGCCTGCAACCTGCAGCGCCTGTCTGCGGGAAAGACTTGTGCTCATTGAGGGATCCACTCCTTTGCGGAATCTTCCTGATTATAGCTGGAAGATACTCTCAGGAGTAGGGCAAATGCTTGATCCCCTCAGTCGCCGATGCGCTTGCCCTCCATTTGACGCCCCCCCTGATGAAGAACCACCAAGTTGACTTTCCCGGACGCGTCGCGTTTGAACTCCAGTTCCGCTCCCACCACGCGGGAGAAGAAACGATCTTCGCCCGAAGCCATCACCGGAAGCTTGCCCTGACCCGTCGCCTGGGTCAACAATTGGTCGCCTTCGCGCCACACTTTCAGCACGAAGCCCGGCCTCAATTCGTATTGCCCCGCCACGGCATCCAACTTCTCCGCGGGCAACTTCACTTCCGTCAACAACGGGCGTGGAGTCGCGTCCTTGCCGAACTGCATCGCTATCAGAGCTTTGCTAATGGTATCGGCGGCAGGCCCGTTCTGATTGGCCAGCACGACAACCGTGACTTTGCCGGAGGGCGCTCGCAGCAGACTGGTGTTGAACCCATTGATTCCCCCACCGTGGCCCACGACATCGTGATTTTCGATTTTGGCCATCGTCAGTCCGTAACCGTAGTTATTGCGGTAGGCCGTGGTCATCTTGGCATAGTGCTCTTTGCTGACCACCTTGCCCGATTCCAGAGCCTCGGCCCACTTCGCCAGATCGTCGACGGTGGAATAGAGAGAGCCGGCGGCGTGCGGCAGACTCATGTCCAGGTACGGCGCCTGCTTGCCATCGGGAGTGTAGCCGCTGGCGCGCCTGGCGATCACCGCCGTATTCCAGTCATAGCCCGAATCCTTCAGCGCAAGTGGTTCCAGGAGGTTTTTCCGCACATACGCGTCATAGCTGGTGCCGCTGATCCGTTCGATGATATGCCCCAGCAACACGTATCCCGTGTTGTTGTAGGCGAACTTGGTGCCGGGTTCGAACTCGAGCGGCTTGTCCTGCGTCAGCTTCACGATCTCGGCGGGTGAACGGCGGATCATCGATTCCTTCGCAAAGAACCCAGGCAATCCCGTATAGCTGGGGATTCCGGAAGTGTGATTGAGCAGGTGATGAATCGTAATCTTCTCCCAGGCAGCCGGCGCATCCGGGTAGTGCTTGGACACCGGATCTTCAATGGACAGTTTGCCCTTCTCCACCAGTTGCAGCACTGCCGCCGCCGTGAACTGCTTGGTGATGGAACCAAGGCGGAACTTCGTGTCCGGCGCATTGGGGATGTTCCATTCGCGATTGGCCTGGCCGAAGCCTTTGCGGAAAACAGGCTGCCCGTCCTTGACCACCAGAACGGTCCCGCTGAACTGTCCGTCGCGGGCCCAGGAATCGACAAAAGCCTGGGCTTTCGCCGCATAATCCTGCGCACAGATGAGCGTTGCGCTCGCAATAAGAAGGAACGTGCTTCGAAGCATCATGGTTTTCGCCCCCTGAAAAGACGGAGAATCGGCGGACAATGTTCCCTTCATTTTTTCTGCTTCCCTGGAGCAGTGACTTCGCGGAGCAACTCGTCGACCTGCTTGCGTGGTTTCTCCAGACGCTCATGCTTCGCCTGCAGTGCCTGCTGCGCCTGCTTCAGCAGAGCGATGGCAGCCGCGCGATCCCCTGCCGCCAACTGCACGGTGGCTTCGCTTTGCAGTCCCTTGGCCAGCACGATCGCCCGCACCGCATTGGCATTGTCCGCCGCGGCTTTCCGTTTTTCCTCGCTCTTCTGGTCCTGATACAGCAATGCCAGCTTGTCGTAGGACCATGCCACCATCGGATGCTCGGCGCCCGATGTCTTCACCCACAGATCCAGCAACCGTAAGTAGGCGGTTTCTGCCTCCTCATATTTCTTCTGCCCGAACAAGGCATAGCCTAATCCGTCCAGCGTGGCCAAAAGGTCGGGATCGTCCTTACCGAGCAGCGCTTCGCGAATCAGCAACACACGGCGGAAAGCCGCTTCCGACTCCGCATAGCTGCGCAATGTCGCCTGTGTGATGCCAAGCCGGTCGAGATCGGGGACCAGCGCCGGGTGATCCTCCCCAAGCAGTTTCCCGCGCAGGCGCAATGATTGGCGCAGGAACGCGACGGCCTGGACGTTCTCCTGCTGTTCAATGCAGATCAGCGATTGCAGGCTGAGCAGGTCCGCCACTTCGATGCTCTCGAACCCTTTTGACTTTGTGCGCATCAACATCACGCGCTGCAGAATCTCCATGGCGCCGGAATAATCGCCGCGCAGGCGGTGTAGATGCGCCATTTGGAAGAGCTCATCCGCCACTTTGGGATCGGCCGCACCATTTACCGATTCCCGCCAGTGAATGGCGAGATTGAGGTATGTCTCGGCTTCCTCGTATTCGGCCAAGCCAGTCAGTACCGTCACGAATTGCTTGAGAGTGTCGTAGCGCCGCACGTCGTCGCGCGGCAGATCTTGCGCCAGTTTCCAGGCCTGCGTCATGGTCTCCTTTGCCGCGGCGAGTTCCCCTTTCGCCATTTGGCGGCGGGAGCCATCGAGCAGCGTGGCCAGATCGGGCTCGGCCTGCTGCGCCGCGGCAAGCATGGCCATTGCGAGCACTACCAGCACTTGTGATAACCTCCTCACCGAGATGCTTTCCCGACGCGAATTCCTCGGTACCGCCGCGGCAACTGCCGCCCAGGCACAACAGAAGACCCCGCCGAACATCCTTTTCATTATGGTGGATGAAATGCGCTGGGATGCCATGGGATCGGAGAAACATCCCGTGGTGGATACGCCGAATCTCGACCGCCTGGCCAAGCAGGGTGTACGCTTCTCGCAAGCCTACACCGTTGCGCCGGTCTGCTCCCCGTCACGCGCCTGCACATTTACAGGACGCTACGCGGACGTGATCGGCGTAACCACGAACGGCATCCCCGCGCACGACGGGGAGATCTTTCTGCCCTCCATCCTCCAGCACTACGGCTATCACACGGCCATCAGCGGCAAGCTGCATTACACGCCGCGGCGCTTCGCCTATGGTTTCGATCAGTTCTGGACCTTCACCGCCGAGGGCCCCACGCCCGAACTCGGATTGAACGCGCATCTGGTCAAGAAGTATGGCAAGGGCGCGGGTAAATGGGATATTCGGGACGGCACATGCCCGTGGCCCGATGACCCGTTGGGGCAGGACGTCGGCATCTTCAAGTACAAAGACGAAGACTTCGAAACGCAGTGGCTCACGGAGCGCTCGATCGAATATCTGCGCAACCGCAAGGGGAAACAGCAGCCGTGGTTCCTCTTCACCAGTTACCTGAAGCCGCATTCGCCCAGTGTCGAGCCCGAATCGTGGTTCCACAAATACGACCCGAAAGCCATTCCCATTCCGAAGCTGCCGGCGAACATCAAGGAACTGCGCGCGCAGCAGCAAGGGCGCGGCAAGAGGTCGTACATCGACGACGAACAGATGCTGCGCGTGATGAGCGCCGCCTACTATGCCGCCATCGCACACCTCGATCAACAAATCGGAAGGCTGTTGGGCGAACTGGAAAAGCTGGGCATGGCGGACAATACCATCATTCTCTTCACCGCCGACCACGGGAACATGCTTGGAGACCGCGGCCGGTTCTTCAAGGGCATCATGTACGAAGGATCGTCGCACGTACCGCTGATCTGGCGCGGGGTCAAGGGTTCGCCGGAGAACAAAGGCGCTGTTGTCGACAAGATCGTGGAGAACACGGATCTGCTCCCCACGATCCTCGAAAGCGCCGGACTGCCTGTTCCAGAACGTGTGCAGGGCCGGAGTTTCCTCAAGCTCGCGCGTGGCCAGGATCCGCAATGGAAAGACCGCTGCTATTCGCAACTCCGTACCGCCATGGTGCGCACCGGACGCTGGAAGCTGATCGACAACAGCCGCAATCTCTCGGCTGATTTCGAGCTCTACGATTTGAAGAACGATCCGAAAGAGGAACTCAATCTCGCTGCTGACCCGAAGTTGCGCGATCGTCTCGAAGACTACAAGAGGCAGCTCACGGCGTGGCGAGCCGATACGCCGGCGCCTATCCGAATCGCCGGAATGAAGACACCGGAGTATGCGCATATCGATCCGGCGGAGCGCAAAACAGCGATCGAAAATGCCCCGGACCGTGTCCAGCGGGTGCTTAGAAGGCGCTAATGTGGGTGAGCAGCCCGTATTCCCGTAGCTTGCGGTAGAGATTTCGCTCACTGATTCCCAAAATCTTGGCGGCCTTACCCCGGTGCCCGCCGGCCGAACGAAGGACGGACTGGATGTGCGTTCGCTCGAGGTCGGCCAGGGTAAGAGGCGGCCGATGATGGAGGCCTGCGGCGGGCTTCTCCGAAACCGCCCTTCGAATCGCCGCGGGCAAATGTTCCGGCAGAATTTCCGGCCCGTCGCAGACGATCATGGCTGACTCTATGGCGTGACGAAGTTCGCGAACATTGCCCGGCCAATGGTGAGCGTGCAGCATGCGCAGGGCTGGGGGAGAGATTTTGCGGTTCGAAGAAAAGCGCCGGTTGAGTGCATTTAGGAAATAGAGGGCGAGCATATCGACGTCGCCGGCACGCTCTCGCAAGGGTGGAACCTCGACAGTGACGGTGCTGAGGCGGTAGTAGAGATCCTCGCGAAATGCTGCTTGCCGGACCATTGCGGGCAGATCCCGGTTCGTAGCAGCGATGACTCGAACATCCACTTGTACTTCGGCGGTCCCTCCTACATGACGGAACGTGGAAGTATCCAGCACACGCAGCAAGCTGACCTGCGTGGCGTGGCTGATCTCGCCGATTTCATCCAGGAAAATGGTGCCGCGGTGGGCAACCTCGAATAGGCCGGGTTTCGCTTTGTCGGCACCGGTAAAAGCCCCGCGTTGATGCCCAAACAGTTCGCTTTGCAGGAGGCTTTCTTGTAGCGCCGCGCAATCCACTACGACAAATGGACTATCGCGCCGCGAACTTCGGGCGTGGATCATCTTTGCCACACGCTCTTTCCCCGAGCCTGTCTCACCCTCGATCAGAACTGTGGAATCGGTGGGGGCAACGCGTTCGATCAGATGGAGCAGTCCCCGAAACTCCACGCTGTCGCCAACAAAGGAACCTGCCAGGTCTGGAGGCGTCAAGCCTCTCTCGAGAAGATTGGCTCTCTGCCGGAGCGCCCGGCGCTCAACCGCACGCTGGATGCGCAATTCGATCTCATCGAGTGGACATGGCTTCACCACATAATCGAAGGCTCCGATCCGGATGGATTCGATCGCCGTATCAATGGAGCCATGGCCGGTCAGCATGATCACTTCAGGGCATCGCTTCTCCTGCTGAAGCCGCCGCAACACTTCCAGGCCGTCCAACCCCGGAAGGCGCAAATCGAGCAGCACCACATGGGGCTCGCACTCCGCGATGCGCCGCAGTCCTTCCTCCCCAGAGGCGGCCGTCTCCACAGCAAAGCCGAGCCTGCGCAATTCACCGGCCATGACCTGCCGGAATGGCATGTCGTCGTCGACAAGGAGTACGGACGTGGGGGCGTTCATGAGGTTGCCGTCGCTTCCTCCATTGGAGACATTGCAGGCATGATGATTTCGAATGTGGAGCCCTTGCCTACGGTACTCTGCACCTGAATATCTCCACCCCAACGGCGGACAAAGTCGAGCGAGAGGAAGAGGCCGAGTCCCGTGCCGCCGGAGCGGAGACTGAAGAAGGGCTCGAAGATCTGTTTCAGATGGTTCGCGGGGATGCCGCAGCCGCTATCGGAAACGCGGATGCGGATGCGCTCGCCGGGCTGCATGCACAGTACGACGGTGTCTCCAGACTTCGAAGCCTGTATGGCATTGAGAAGCAGATTCACGAGAGCGTGCTGCAAATCAGCCTCGTCCGCGCGGATGTGGACTGCCTGCGGCAGAGGCTGCACTTCCACATGAACCGAGTGGGATCTCGCCGTTGGACCTACCAATCTCTCCACGGAAGCAACCGTAGCATTGAGATCAACAATCCCCCCTGAGGCGGTGCGTCCCCGTGACAAGCGTAGAAAGTGCTGCGTGGTGCCGCGGCATCTCAGAATCTGGTCTCTTGCAATGAGCGCGCTCTCGCGGATTCTGGCCAGTGGAGTTGACGCCTCCACGGGAGAGGGACAATCGCGGAGGATGCCTTCAACACACGTCAGGACGGTGGCCAAGGGTGTGTTGAGTTCGTGCGAGAAACCAGAAGCAAGCATACCCAACGAAGCGAGGCGGTGCGATTCGGCAAGTCTTGCTTCGGCCTGGCGCCGTTCCGAGATATCGCGCCAGACCTCCACGACCTGCGTCAGGTTACCAGTGGAATCGAGGACGGGAGAAGCGTGGATCTCTTCCCAGGCACTGTCCCCATCCGAGGTGCGCCGCTCGCAGACTCTCACCTGGCTCCCGCCAGTATGGAGGCAGGCGTGAGTGGGACAATCGTGGACACTGCACATTCCCGGAGCAAGGTCCAGACAGCAATTCCCGATGGCCTGCGGACGAGAGCGTCCGGCTCGTTTCAGAAACGCTTCATTAGCGGCGAGGACTTTGCGTTGGCCGTCCAGCACGACGATGCCGTCATCGATGCTGTTGATGACGTTCTCCAGGCGCTCGCGCTGATGACGCACCTCTCCCACCAGGCCGGTGACGGAGTCCGCCATCGTATTGAACTCCTGCGCGAGCCAAGCCACGATGTCGCTCCCATCGGCGGGAACCCGCTTCTCCAGATCTCCGGAGGCAATCTGCCGGGCTGTCGTCTCGAACCGCTGCAGCCTGCGCAAAACGGCGACCCGGTACACGAGCGCGATGACGCCCACCAGTGCAAGGGCGAGGAACGTGCTCCCGCCGACGAGCCACCGAAGATCCTTGGACATCGTCGCGTGGATTTCCCCGGCATCGTAGTCGAGCAGCAGAATCCCATTAATCTTGTGGCCGGGATCGTGACAGGCGTGACACGCTTCTCTGTTGTGGATCGGGATCACCGTCCGCAGGACCGTGCCACCCTTCGTCTCGATGACTCGGCTGGTGCTGCGCTGTTCCGGTGCATACTGATGGCACGCCTGACAGGTGGGAGAATCCAGGCTCAGTTCCTCCAGTACACGAGGCCCGCCGGAGTAACGCTTGAGGCCGTTGCGGTCGAGCAGCACCACGCGCTCGACGCGCGGTTGGCGCCCGAAACTCTCGATCATTCGGGCGATGAGGCTCCGGTCGTTCTCTATCATCTGATGTTCAAGAGCCACGCGAATCAAGTCGCCTTGCGTTAACGCGGTGGATCGAGCGGTTTCGAGCAGGCTATCGAAGTGATGCCCGGAATAGAGATACGCCCCCGTAGCGCAGGCAACCACGACAGCGCCTGCGATGCCTACCACCAACCCCAAGGTCATATCGGAGTAGTGCAGCTTCATGGATGCACCGGAACTGGAGGAATGATGTCAGATTCCAGAGATTCCGTCAATGGCTGACGTTTTGTCAGATGTGGACTGACAAAATGTCAGGCTCCTGGCCAGTCGACGTCCCGGATTGCCATCGTTTGCGGCAATTTTGGCGTGTTTCTGAATTGGCAGCCGGGTTGCATTAGGGGCGCCGGAGGAACTACCCACATGGAAATGTTCTTGATGATTGCATGCATGAGCATGTTCGCCTTGGGCATCATGGCAGCGGCATTCGGTGCTGCCACACGATCCGGAGAAGCCGAGCCTCAAAAGCCTAAGCCAGACCCCGCGGCTTCGCTTCCGGTGCCGCAATTCTTCGTGGATTACTCTGTCAGTCCGCGGGTCACCGAAACGCAGGTGCCCGTGGAAGTGCTGCTGATGCAAATCGAGAACCATGTGCGTCTGGAGCACGCGGCGGCTCAGTCGTTCCTCTCGGCGCCTTCCCCCGATTTGTTGCACAGCCGGACCATCTCACCTCTGGTGCAGTAAAAGGAGAACACCAATGCACAACGGACAGCCGGATCTCTTGCACGGATTGGAGGACGATCAGGTTCGGGAGGCGCTGATGCTGGGCAGCAGGATTACGCTGCGCAGTGGAGCGCAACTGTTCGCCTTGGGGGAGCAGGCGGATCGCATCTTCATCATCGAACACGGCCAGGTGCGTCTCACCTTGCCAATGAAGGTGCGCGGAAAGGAAGAGAGTGTCCTGGTGGAAGAAATGGGTCCGGGACAGACCGTCGGATGGTCCGCGCTCATCCCCCCCTACCGCTTCACGTTGAAAGCGACCGCGTCAGTAGAGACAGAGATGATCGCGCTATCGCGCGAAGCGCTGAAGGAGTTGTTCGCGGCGGATCCTTCCATCGGCTACACGGTGAGCCTGAATGTGGCGTCGGTGATGGGGCAGCGGTTGCAGTTGTTCCAGGCAATGTGGCTGCGTGAAATGCAACGCGGGATTGAGATGCGAGATCACTGACCAAGGAGCGAGGCGATGCAGAACGCTGCGCTAAACATCACGGCACTCGCGGTCCTGCTGGCAGGCAGTGCGGCGGCGCAGAAGCCGCAGCAGCACGTGGAAGTGCCGCCGCCTCCCTTCAGCGAGGGGATTTTTCCATGCACCTCGTGCCATGAAGGCATGCCCGCGAACCGGACGCGCCGGGAGTTGGGAATGCATGCGGAGGTCGTGCTACGGCATGACGAAGAACACCGTTGGTGCCTGGATTGTCACGATGCCACGAATCGGGACTGGCTGCACCTGGCAAGTGGGGAGAGGGTTTCTTTCAACGAATCCTACCGGTTGTGCGGACAGTGTCATGGAGAGAAGCTGCGCGACTGGCGCGCGGGAGTTCACGGAAAGCGAACAGGCCAGTGGAACGGTGCAAAGCGCTATTTGCTATGCGCCCATTGCCATAATCCGCATCAGCCACGATTCCGTGCGTTGCGGCCGGAACCTGCGCCGATTCCTCCCAGTCGCGGGCGAGAACAAACGAAAGAAATCAGGACGGCCCATGGAACCCGAAAACAATAACGCGGGTGTGAACCGCAGAATGTTCTTCGCCTCCTCGGCGGCGGGAATTGCCGGTTGGATCATGACAGCTTGCGGACCACAGCGGCTGTATGAAATGCCGAAGGACCGGCTTCGCAAGGCGGTGGCGGATATGGAAAAGGAATACGCGGAGAAGGGGCTGAGCGTCTCCGTCTCCGAAACGGGGCCGCAGCCAGGCGTGGAGTTCGGCTACGGACTCGACATTTCCCGCTGTATCGGCTGCCGTCGTTGTG
>CALFYN010000316.1 GCA_937952345.1 uncultured Acidobacteriota bacterium | reverse complement strand
GTGACGGAAGCGCGTTCGACGCGGAGTTGGACGATGGATGCGCCGAGTGCGTCGCGGCGCAGGTTGCGGCAGACGGCTTCGACTTCGGGTAGTTCGGGCATCGGCTACCAGAGAGTGAGATCGACGGGGGCTCCGGCTCCGACGCCGAGGCGTTTGGCGGCGTTGTCCTGATTGATGCCGATTTCGAGATAGCCGGAACTGCCAAAGATGACGAACGGGACTCCGTTGGCGGCCTGGGAATAGCTGCTGACGTATTGGGAGACTTTTTCGAGGCCGACGGCGAGTTCGAAGGGCTGTTCGAGGCCGAGGGTGGGAAATGCTTCGCGGTGGAAATTGGTGATGATGTTGCCGAAGTGGTCGATTTTGAGGATGGCTCCGGACCAGGCGCGTTTGCCGGTGCGGGTGACGTCGCCGAGGGTGAGGCGGAGGGCGTCGGTGACCTTTTTGCCGAGCTTGGAGGCGGCGAGTCCTTTGGCGAGGTGGGCGGCGACGGGGGCAAAAACATCGCGGCCGTGGAATGTTTCGGAGACGGGTTTGCGGAAGTAGCGGGTGTTGGTGAGTTCGCGGACGGTGCACTTTTCGCGGGCCATGACCATGCTGAAGATGCCGTTATCGGGGCCGACGAAGGAGTAGCCGCCACCTTGGACGACGATGGGGCGGCGGAGGCTGCCGACACCGGGATCGACGACGGCGACGTGGATGGTCTTCTTGGGGAACCATTTGTAGTGCTGGGCCACGACGAAGGCTCCCTCGGTGACTTCATAGGGCTTGATGCGGTGCGTGATATCGACGATTTCGGCGTTGGGGGCGATGGAGAGAATGACGCCTTTCATGACGCCGGTGAAGTGGTCTTCCAATCCAAAGTCGGTGGTGAGCGTAACGATCGGCCTGGGCATGCTTGTTATGATGAAAAGACAGGTTCAACCGCCGCCGTAAATCCCATGGAGCGCTGTTATTTCGACCATAACGCCACGACTCCGCTTCGCGAAGAAGCGATGGCGGCGCTGTGCGCGGCGCTACGGGATGTGCACGGCAACGCTTCCAGTATCCATCATTACGGACAGGAAGCGAAACAGAAGCTGGAAGCGGCTCGGCGGCAGGTGGCGGCGTTGCTGGGTGCGAACGCGAAGGAGATCGTGTTCACGAGCGGGGGCACGGAAGGGAACAATCTGGCGCTGTTCGGAGTGACGAAGCCGGGGGATCACGTGGTGACGACGGCGATCGAGCATCCGGCGGTGTTGAATCCGTGCGCGCGGCTGCGGGAATGCGGGGTTGAAGTGACGGTGGTGGCTCCGGGGGCGGATGGCGTTGTGACGCCGGAGGCTGTGGCTCGGGCGATGCGCGCCAATACGCGGCTGGTTTCGGTGATGCACGCCAATAACGAGACGGGGACATTGCAGCCGGTGGTGGCGATTGCGGAGGTGGCGCATCGGGGCGGGGCGCTGATGCATGTGGACGGGGTGCAGGCGGTGGGGAAGTTTCCGGTGAATCTCTTCGAGTCGAAGTTTGACTTGTACACGGTGAGCGGACACAAGCTGAATGCGCCGAAGGGAATCGGGGCGTTGTATGTGCGGAAGGGTTTGACGCTGCGGGCGCAGATGCTGGGCGGACATCACGAGCGGGATCGCCGGGCAGGGACGGAGAATGTTCCGGGGGCGGTGGCGTTCGGCGCGGCGGCGCACTGGTGGCTGCATCATGGGCGGGATGAAGCGGTTCGGCTGGCGGGGTTGCGGGACCGGCTGGAGGCTCGGGTGCTGTCTTCCATTTCGGATGTGCGGGTGAATGGAAGCACAACGCACCGGCTGGGGACAACGACGAATCTGCGGCTGGATGGAATTGAGGGCGAGGCGGTGGTGATTGCGATGGATCTGCGGGGGTATGCGATTTCGAGCGGATCGGCCTGTTCGAGCGGGGCGGTGGAACCATCGCATGTGCTGCTGGCGATGGGATTGACGAAGGAGCAGGCGCGGTCGAGTATCCGCATTTCGCTGGGATTGGGGAATACGGAAGAACAGGTGGACGGGCTGGCGGCGGCGCTTGCGGATGCGGTGAAGCATCTGCGGCGGATTGCGCCGGCGTACTCGCATGCCTGAGACGAAGCCGATCGCGGTGGCCATGTCGGGGGGAGTGGATAGCTCCACCGTGGCGGCGATGCTGCGCCGCGAGGGCCTGCACATCGTGGGGATGACGATGCAGTTGTGGAATCAGCGGCGGCTGCCGGCGTTGTCCGTGGAAGGGGCAACAGGGCGGTGCTGTTCGCTGGATGATGTGTACGATGCGCGGTATGTGGCGGAGCGGCTGGGGATTCCGTATTACGTGGTGAATTTCGAGAAGCGGTTCGAAGAGCAGGTGGTGAAGCCGTTCGTCGATGATTATCTTTCGGGGCGGACTCCGATTCCGTGCACGCTGTGCAATAACTTCGTGAAGTTCGATCATTTTCTGGAGTTGGCGGAAGGGCTGGGGGCGGAGCAGATTGCGACGGGGCATTATGCGCGCATCCGGCGGGATGAGCGGACAGGGCGGTATTTGCTATTTCGGGCGGTGGATGGATCGAAGGATCAGACGTATTTCCTGTGGGGATTGACGCAAGAACAATTGGCGCATACTTTGTTTCCGTTGGGGGAGATGACGAAGCCGGAGGTACGGGAACTGGCGCGGTCACTGGAGGTGCCGGTGGCGGAGAAGCACGATTCGCAGGAGATCTGCTTCGTGCCGAACGGGGATTACGCGGCGTTCATCGATGCGTACTTTGCAGAGCAAGGATTGGAGCGGGAGCGGACGGTGGGGGA
>CALFYN010000315.1 GCA_937952345.1 uncultured Acidobacteriota bacterium | reverse complement strand
AGATGATGCGGCCCGTCGTGGCCAACCAGCACGAAGCCCTCGTTGAAATCCACGGGATGAAATTCCGCGAAGCTGCCCCCGATGTTCAGCCGGTCTTCGATGAGCATGGCCACGCAGGTTTTCAGATCGGATTCGCCACACATGGGGAAGCCGGCCGCCGTCAGCAGCGAATTGCCCACGATGAGGTTCGTCACCAGCTTGCGCAGCGCCGAATCAGGTGCGCCTTCGTAGTAATAGGCGAGCCCGTCCAGTGCGTGCTCCTCGACGAATCGGTCCAGAGCCACAGCCACGCGCGCCGCTGTTTCCAGATCCTCCGGCTTCAACTTGCATGTAATGGGATCGGACACCGGATCGGGAGTATCGAAAATCTCCAGTATCTGGCGCTTTTTCGCCTCCGCGTCGGCATCCGTCACCGTATCGAGATGCCGCAGAAGATCGTCAGCTTCGGTCTGCACAACGTGGCAACCGAACGCCGCCGTAAGCGCGGTCTGGTCCGTCTGCATGTCGAGCATGTTCTCGATCGGGTGGCCGAAGTGTCCGATGCGCGCATTCTTCAGATCGTGCAACACATGAGCAATCGCACACCATTCGGCGATCTCCGCATCGGCGGCGGGATCGTCGTGCAGCGTGCCCAGAATCACCGGCGGAGGCTTGCGTCCCATGCGTATCGCCACGCCCGTGAACTCCGGCACGGAGCAGAAATCGTCGTTGGCCAGTTGCATGTGCGTGGAGGCGATCGTGTAGTCGAGCGCTTTGCGCGGTTGCAGCGCCACCAGCACAATGGGCACATCCAGATCGCGAATCAGCACGCCAAACGTGGCCGACGTAGCGTAGGTCACCATGTCGCAGAAGATCAGATCCAGATTCGCCGCCTTCAGCCTGTCGCGCAACGCATAGGCGGGCTGCGCGCTGTCAATCATGCCGAACTGAAGGACTTCCACGTGGTGCGGCGCCAGTTTCTCTTCCAGCGCGCGCAGCTTGGCGTGCATCTCATCCAGCAATCCGGGAAATTGCGCCCAGTACGTGCGATGCCCCACTCCGAAAATTCCAACCCGCGCAAAAAGGGGCTTGCGGCGCGGGATGCGCACCTGGGGTAGCCCCAGCGCATCGAGTACGCTTTCCTGTTTCAAGATGAATGCCTCTTCTAAAAGATTAGCTTCAAGGCGAGTTGGATCTCACGTCCGTTGATGCGTGTGCCGCGGATGACGCCAAATTGCGCCGTACCCGCGGTCATGTTGGGATCGGCGAAAGAAGCGTGATTGAAGCCGTTGAAGAACTCGGCGCGGAATTGCGCGTTCAGCGGCTCACGCGAACCCAACGGAATATAGGTGTTCTTCATGATGGTGAAATCGAAGTTGTTCACGCCTGGGCCAACGATAACGCCGTTAGCCGAATTTCCAAAGCGCCCGAATGGGTGATTGACGAAGCAGGATGTGTCGAACCAGCGGTTGATAGTGCGGCCGGAGTCAAGGTTGCCGTCGCACGTCCGGTCCGCGCGGTTCGTGTCCTGCCGGCCCACGTTGGTGGAAACCGACGAAGTGGGGGTCAGCGGGAAGCCGCTATGCACGGTGTAATTCCCCTGTAGCGACCAGCCGCCCACCATTGTGTTGGCCGCGCCCGAAGCACCGGTGAAGTAGCGCCGGCCCTTGCCAAACGGCAATTCGTAGATCCACGCCATCGTGAGGCGCTGCTTCTGGTTGAACTCCAGCGGCGCGTATTCAGCACGCCGATTGCGCGCATCCTGCTGCCGCGACTGATCGCCGAACAGCGCACCACCGATGCCCATCACTTTCGAATAAGTGTACGCGCCCAGCAATGAGAAGCCGCCGGCGAAGCGCTTGTTCAGCTTGACGTTCAAGGAATGATAGTTGGAGTTGTCCAGCGAACTGACATAGCTGACGTCGCCGATGTTCGGATTGGGCCGGCGGCTGATGACGGGCGTCGGACGCGTTGGATCGGGATCGAGAAACGCCTGATTCGGCAGATCGCGGCCGGTCAGCTTGTGCGCCGCGTTGCCCACATACCCCGTCTCCCACAGCAGTCCGTTGGCCAGTTCGCGCTGGATTCCGAAGTTCCACTGCCAAGTGTAATTGGTGCGCCAGTTCGCATCAAGCGAAAAGACGTTGACGTTTGGCGCCAGAGCAATCTTGCCCGCCGCATCGCGCACCTGCACGCGCGGAAACAGCCGCCCGATCAAGTCCGGCACATTGGGATTCGAAGTCAGCGTGGTGTCGATGACAAACGGCGGAGAGAGTTGGAAAGAGGAAAATTCCGACCCGCGCGGTTGGCCGTAAAAAACTCCGAATCCGGTGCGAATCACAGTCTTCGACGTCGCCGCGTAGGCGATCCCGATACGCGGCGCGAAATTATTCCGGTCCGGCCGGTGCAGTTGCGAAATATCCTCGTCCAACTTGAGAAAGCGGCTGCCGTAGAGATCAAAGATCGCCAGGTCGCCGAAACGCTCGTAATAAGGCGTCTGGTATTCGTAACGCAATCCGAGGTTCAGTGTCAGCTTCTGGCTCAGGCGGATTTCATCCTGCGCATAGAAGCCGGTGTAGTAATACTTCAGTGATACCCAGCCGTTGCTTTCGCCGAACAACGTGGCGCGGCCCGTGTAAGGATGTCCTAACACCAGGTCTGCCACCGCATTCCCCGTGCGCGCCACGCCCGGCTGGTTGGTGAAGCGGTTCTCGAACGTAATGATCCCGTTCGGCGTCTGCTGCACACGGCCCGCGGGGCGATAATACCGCCCGTCGAATCCGAACTTGATCGAATGCTTGCCTCGCACCCAACTGAGATCGTCCGCCAGCGAAAAGAAGTTCTCGCGCGGGCCCGCCGGCTGGAACGCGTTCGCGCCGATCGTGGTCAACCCGGCCACCGCCAGTTGCGGCAGTCCAAATGCGTCCGTCGATGGAGTCAGGTTGAGAATGCCGAACTCGTCCACCGCCAGGTTTCGATCCGCGAGCGGAAAGCCGTTGCGATCTTCAAAGAACGTCCACGCGGCACGGAACTGATTGACAGTCGATGGGCTGAAGGTGTGCGATTCCTGTATGGTAAGGCTCGCCGCCTTCGTATTTTGCCGGCCGCCGGTCAATGCGATACCGGACGGAGACAGCGATTCGCCCTTGCTATAAGACAACCGCCCGAAGATGGAGTCGC
>CALFYN010000314.1 GCA_937952345.1 uncultured Acidobacteriota bacterium | reverse complement strand
CGCCGCTGTACGCAAGGATATTGAAGATACACGCAAAAAACTCGAACCCTACTACCCCTACGTTCATGGAGTGCGTGAAGCCGACAACTGCACCGACCTGCGCATCAGCATCCGGGGCAATCCGGAAAACCTCGGGCCCGAAGTGCCGCGCCGCTTTCTCTCCGTGCTTTCGCCCGATGGCGCAAAGCCCTTCTCCAAGGGCAGTGGCCGCATGGAACTCGCCGAAGCCATCGTCAGCCAGCCGCTGTCGTTGCGTGTCTTCGTTAACCGCATCTGGAAGGCGCATTTCGAAACCGGCATCGTCGATACACCCAGCAACTTCGGCATGACCGGAGAAAAACCCACCAATCCCGACCTGCTCGAATACCTGGCTTCGAGCTTCCGCAAGAATGGCATGTCCGTCAAGAGCCTGCACCGCGAAATCATGCTCAGCGCCACGTATCAGCTCAGCAGCGAAAACGATGCCGTAGCCTTTGAGAAGGATCCGGCGAACCGCTATTATTGGCGCGCCAATCGCAAGCGCATGGACGCCGAACAAATTCGCGATGCCATTCTCTTCTCCTCCGGCTCCCTCGACAAATCGCTGGGAGGCCCTTCGGCGGAACTCGCACCTTCCTTCAAGCGCCGCACACTCTACGGAAAAGTGAGCCGCTACAAGCTCGACGAGTACCTGCAACTCTGGGATTTTCCCAGCCCCAGCATCAGCGCTGAGAAGCGCTTCACCACCACGGTTCCGCTGCAGCGCTTGTTCCTCATGAACAGCGACTTTGTGCAATCGCAGGCTGAAGTGCTCGCCAAGCGCGTGGCGAAGGAAGCCGACAACCGCGCCCGCATCCGCAAGCTCTATCAGATCCTCTACGGGCGCACGCCGCTTGAAGCCGAGATTCAGGCAGGCCTGCATTATCTCAGCACGGAACCGATGCTCGAATACGAAGAGGGCAAAAAGAAAAAACCGGAAACGAAAGAGAGTCCGCGCAAGGGCGATGCCAGCCTGATGTCCAAAGCCGCACCGCCTGCCGGAGAGGGCGAAGGGCAAACGGCAGGCACTGCCGATGAGGCGCCGGCATCGCCAATGATGGCCGGCATCCCCGGATTCGGTTTCGGTGCGGGCCGTTCGCAGGGGCCGCCGCCACCGCCTCGTGTCGAATACGAACCCACCGCCTGGGGCAGATACGCCAAAGTGCTGCTCAGTTCGAGTGAGTTTCTTTTCATCAACTGACGGGAATTCGAGAGGAAGATATGTATCCACACAGGGCATCCGCTCCGACTACACGAAGAGAAGCGCTGCGCCGCATCGGCAACGGCTTCGGCATGATGGCGTTTGCAAGCATGCTGAATCACTCCATCGCCAGGGCGGGAGGCATTGTCGCCCCCGATGGCGCTGTCGGCGCCGCCAAGCTCGATTTCCCGCAGCGCGTCAAACGGGTCATCTTTCTGTTCATGAACGGAGGCTGTTCCCAGGTGGACAGCTTCGACCCCAAGCCCATGCTCGAAAAATACGATGGCCAGCCGCTGCCCGGTGGAGAAATCAAAACCGAGCGCAAAACCGGCGCGTTGATGAAATCGCCCTTCGCCTTCAAGAAGCACGGGCAGTGCGGCATGGACATCAGCGAATTGTGGCCGAAGCTGTCGGAAGTCGCAGACGACATCTGCTGGATCCGCTCCGTCTACACCGACATCCCCAACCACGAGCCGGCATGTTTGATGATGAATACCGGAGCCAACCAGGCCGGACGCCCTTCCATGGGCGCATGGATCACCTATGGCCTCGGTTCGGAAAATCAGAACCTGCCTTCCTACGTAGTGCTCTGCCCCGATATCCCCACCACCGTCGGCCCTCCGCTGTGGAGCAATGGATTCCTCCCCGCCATCAATCAAGGCACCTACATCTCCGACAAAATCCAGACTCGCCCGGACGAGCCTCCACCCGCGCCGGATAAGAAGGATGAAGTCGTTGTCGAGAAAGCTTTCGATCCCAAGAAGCTGATCAGCAACGTGAGCAACAACAAGTTCACGCTCAACGAGCAGCGCCGCGAATTGGATTTGTTGGGCAAACTGGAACGCATCCGCGGCGGCGAAGGGGCACAGGATCCGCAGGTGGAAGCCGCCATCAAATCGATGGAGATCGCCTACCGCATGCAGACCGAAGCGCCCGAGGTTTTCGATATCCGCAAAGAGTCCGAAGCCACGCAGAAACTCTACGGGCCCGGCAGTACGGCGCGCGGTTGCCTCACCGCCGTGCGCCTCGCCGAGAAGGGCGTCCGCATGGTGCAGGTCTACTACGCCAAGGGCGACCCTTGGGATGCGCATGCCGACATCCTTGCTCACAAGGTGAATGCCAAGAATTCCGATCAGGCCTTCGCCGCCGTGGTCAAGGATCTCAAGTCGCGCGGATTGTGGAACGACACGCTGGTCGTCTGCGGTTCGGAGTTCGGACGCACGCCCGTGCGCGAAGTGGGCGGGGGCGGCGAGCGCATCCGTCGCGGCCGCGATCACAACCCGTTCGGCTTCACGATGTGGCTAGCCGGCGGCGCGGTAAAAGGCGGCACCATCCACGGCGCCACCGACGACTTCGGCTTCAAAGCGATCGACAAGCCCGTGCACGTTCATGACCTGCACGCCACCATTCTGTATCTGATGGGCATCGACCACACGAAGCTCACCTATCGCTATAGCGGGCGGGATTTCCGCCTCACCGACGTCCACGGTGAGATCATCCACTCGATCATTGCCTGAAAGGATCATCCCAGTGCGACCCATTTGTCTCTTGCTCGCCATTGCCGCCATCGTTTCCGCAGCGGACCGCAAACGCATCCCGGCCCCACCGAAGGCGGGCGTCAGCACACCAGGCGTGCAGATCCCCATCGCCAAGCTGAAGCCCGAAGCCGAATTTTCCATTGCCGGCGCCAAGGCCATTCTCGGCGTTCCGGATGCCGTGTGGGTGGG
>CALFYN010000313.1 GCA_937952345.1 uncultured Acidobacteriota bacterium | reverse complement strand
TCCCCACGGCGCCATGGTGGGCAATGCGTTCGTTACCGCGATACCGATCATGCCCGCCTGCACCGCCTGCAGCGTGTAGCAGAACATCGCGCCGCAGTGATTGCTGCCGCGCACCGCTACCGCCGCCACGCCGGTCTGCCGGGCACGTTCAATGGCTTGCTCCATGGCGAAGTGCGCCCCAATCTGTCCCATGCTGTTGCCGCCATCGACAACCAGCGCCGCGCCGCTGTCCTTCACCACGGAAGGGCGCCCGCGAGGGTCCACGCCTTCGTGCCGCAATTTCTTGACGTAATCCGGCACGCGCAGCACGCCGTGCGAGTGAATGCCGCGAATATCCGCCGCCACCAGCGTGTCCGCCAGCAGTGCTGCATCGATTTCCGCCACGCCGCATGCGGCGAAAATTTGCGTCACCCACTGCTGCAGATCCACCGCGCCGATGCGCCGTTCGGTATCGGACTTGGGATACACTGCCATCGCTCTAGATCTCCAGGATTCCGGTGCCTACCAGTTGCGCGAACACACCGAGCAGCGCTTCGCCTGGTTGCCCCGTCTGCTGTTGCACCATGCCGAGCAATTGCGAGGTGGTCAACTCGCCGTTCGCTTTCGATGCCATCGATACCACCCACGGCGCGCATTCGATGGTTTCCACGAACGGATGCGAAGCGAGGATGGAATAGGAAATCGTGGTCATCTGGCCATCGCGCAGTTGGTGCTTCGAAAGCGCTTCCCAGTGCCCGCTGGTTCTCGGTTTACTGGCCAGCACGGACGGAACGAAGTCGCGCGACAGGCAGCGCGTTTCCCAGTCGGCGAGTTGGTCCATGTCCGCAATAGACGCATTCGACGATAGCGTCCGGCGCACCGTGAAGACGGGCCTCTCCTCACGCCGCCGCTGCACGATTAGGTTGCCCAGCACCATTTGCTGCACGTGGAACTGTTCAAAGAACCCGATCCAGCGGTACAAGGCCGCGGAGTCGCTGTTCTTGAGCAGGATCTGATCGAAGGCGAATTCCATCGGCGTCATTGTCTTGCTGCTGAACAGCGCGACATCGCATTCTTCACCACCGGCGCCGAGGTAACGGCGGATGCGCGCTTCGAATGGATCGTCCTCCCGGTCAGCGCCCATCACCAGCGCATAAACACGCCCGCCCGGTTCCAATCGCTCGACGACGCCTTCCAGAAAGCCCGCCAGGATGCGTTCCCCATCATCGCCGCCGGCTGCAAACACAGCGGTGGATTCCGTGGATGGCACGAACGGAAGATTCGCGAGAATACGCTCAAACCGCAAATCGCCAAGCGCGGAGTAGAGATCGCTTTCCATCACCGTCACGCGATGCGCTCCATTCAACGCGCAGTTGCGGCGGGCATAGGTGATCGAACGAGGATTGATGTCCACGGCCCACACCTGTTCGGCGTAGCGGCTTGCCAGAAGAGCCCCCACGCCCGATCCCGTTCCCACTTCGAGCAACGTGCGGCAAGGCGTCGCCGCGATGCCCTCATAGAACGCGACGGATGTTGGATCAGCGCCTCCCGCAACGTAATTCCGGTCCGGCAACATGCGCTCCTGCCCACGAAATGCGCGGTCCGCGTTGATGAACAAGCCGTCGTATGGGAACAGCAGTCCAGGGGCTCGCCAGTCAGTGCCCGCCTGCTCCAGTAGGCCGTTTTCCCGCAGCGCGTCGAACACCGCTTCCGGCATGTGGGCGAGGAATGCATCCTTCGACTCCGAATAGCCTCCGATGAACACCCTCGCCAGGAACAACGGCGTCCCGGGCCCGCGATACAACTGTGCGAATCGCTCTCCCTGACGGCCCAGCGGATAAAACAAATGATGCAGCCGCGGCAGCGAGAAGTGCGTCAGCAGGAACTCCGCAGTGTAGCCGGCGGACCGCAGGTAATCGCCAACGAGTTTCATGACTCCTCCTGTACGGGCAGCACCAGCACTCCGGCCCATAGCAGCAGGCGGAGCCAGGAGTAGCACTCATCGGCGCGCACCCCCGCGTTTGCCTCCGCCCAGCGCGCATGCTGTTCCGCGGTGATCTCTCCGTCGGTGCGTGAGACCACGCGCGCCATCCACGCCGGCACGCTCCATTCGCCCTGCAATGGCGATTGGGTCACGAACGTATAAGACTGCGGACGCAAGTCTCCGTCGTGCGGGCGGTGCCGCACATGCAACTCCCAGCCCGCGCCGGGAGTGGGACGGATCTCCTCCATCGCACTCGACGCAATGTGCGTTTCGTCATCGACGCACTTTTCCAAACCGCCGATGGTAGTCTCGGGATGAAACTTCGCCCTGCGGTGAAAACTTTCGCGGCGTGCTTCATGCTGCTGCAGGATCAGATGTCCCATCGTCACCGCCCGGGCCTGCAGCCGTCCGTACAATTCAGTCCAGCGTTCGAGCATGGCCGCATCCTGATTCGAGTGCACCACCTGCTGTGAGGCGAAATCGAGCGGATCATATGTATCGCGCACGAACAGCGCCGTGTCATGGACGCCGGCGTCGTTCCCGAGCCATCGCACGATCCGCTCGTCCAGTGATTCGTTCGCACGATCCGTTCCTTCCACCTGGCAGTAGAGCCTGCCTCCCGGCGCAAGGTGGCGCGGCGTTTCAGCGATCAGGCGGGAGAGAATCGCTTCCCCATCCTCACCGCCGCATGAGAACACAACATCGCCGGTGAGTGATGGCTCAAACGGCGGATTCGATGCGATGCGGTCGAATTGCATGCCGTGCACGGGCGTGAACAGATCGCCCTGTACAACGGTCACGTTCTCCACTCCGTTCAGCGCGCAGTTCCATTGCGCGTAGCGCACCGCGCGTTCCACGATGTCGACGGCCCACACCTCGCGCGCAAACAGGGACGCGAGCATCGCCGCGATACCCGCGCCGGTGCCCATGTCGAGAAACGTGCCGCAAGGCGACCTGCCGATAAAGCGCAGAAACAGGCGGCA
>CALFYN010000312.1 GCA_937952345.1 uncultured Acidobacteriota bacterium | reverse complement strand
ATCAGCCAGCCGGCTACCGCCACCTGCTCATCGGTCCCGCGCACGATGATGATGGGCGGATCGCCGTAGCTGAACAGCCGCCGCACTTCGGTGATGGCGCGCACGGCGGTGGCCAGTTCCTGCAGGTTCTGGACGGTAGGCGTATGCGCCAGGTGGAAGACGCGGATGTGCCCTTCGTTGGTTCCATCCGGCATCTTGTAGACGCGAGCCGATTCCGGCGCTGGAGAGCCCGCAGGCCGGTCGAGTTCATGGAACACCCACTCCGCGGCGGCGATCTGTTCCGCCGAGCCCTCGATCTTCATCGTCCGCGCCGCCGCATCGGCCCACGGCTTCACCTCGGCGATGGCCCGCAGGACGGTAGCCACCTCCATCACGTTCTGCTCGTTGCTGGTGTGAGCGAAGCGCAACACCTTCTCCGGTGACTGCGCCATCGCACAGGAAACGGCCGCCAAAGCCGCCAATGGGAACAGTTGCATAAGCCGGTCACACGCTCCTTGCAAAATGTGACGCAGCGCGAAGTCCATGTGTGCAAGCACCTGAGCGAAGTGTTAAGGCAAACCCGCTCGCTTGGAATCGTCACGGAAGTGTTAGACTGTAGGTGTCGGGGAGGACTCTGGAACAGCGCCTCCCTCCGGACACTCGTGACAGGAGTTCCGGCATCACATCGAAGTCGGCATCTTTTTGAAGCTGCCATTCATCCAAAAGGGTATTCCCCCTATGCTCACCTCGAAGGAAAAATCCGATACTCGCCGGTTGCCGATGATGCCCATCCGCGACGTGGTCATTTTCCCCTATATGATGACCCCGTTCGTCGTGGGGCGTGAATCGAGCGTCCGTGCACTCGAAGAAGCGCTATCGGGCGACAAGAAGATCTTTCTTGCCACCCAGCACGATGCCTCCGTGGATGAGCCCCGGCCGGACGAAATCTACTCGGTCGGTACCATCGCCAACATCGTACAGAGCCTGAAGTTGCCCGACGGCAACATCAAGGTTCTTGTCGAAGGCGTCGAGCGCGCGAAAATCGTCACCGTCAGCGAAGAAGAAGGTTTCTTCCGCGCGGTGGTGAAAACCATGAGTTACAAGGTCGGCACGGGCACGCAACTCGATTCGCTCATCAGCCGCGTCACTGCTCTCTTCGAGCAGTACGTGAAGCTGAGCCAGAACCTGAACTACGAAACGATGATCGCCGCCATCCGCGTGGATGAGCCGGGCAAACTCGCCGATACGGTGGGCGCGAACCTGCAGCTCACCATTGAGGAGAAACAGGAACTGCTCGAAATCTTCGATCCGGTGGACCGCCTGACGCGCGTCGCCGAGATGCTCGATATCGAGATCGAGAAGCTCAACATGGACCGCACCATTCAAGGCCGCGTGAAGCGCCAGATGGAAAAGGCCCAGAAAGAGTACTACCTCAACGAGAAAATCAAGGCCATTCAGAAGGAATTGGGCCGCGGCGAAAAGAGCGAGATCGATGAGCTGAAGAAGAAGATCGAAGCCGCGGGCATGACGCCGGACGCTCAGGAAAAGGCCATGGCCGAACTGAAGCGCCTGGAGAACATGCCGCCGATGTCGGCCGAATCCACCGTTTCGCGCAACTACCTGGATTGGATGCTGGCGGTGCCGTGGAAGAAGAAGACGAAGGAAATCCGCGATCTCACCTTCGCGCAATCGGTGCTCGAAGGCGATCACTACGGCCTCGAGAAGATCAAGGAGCGCATTCTCGAGTTCCTCGCCGTGCGCCAGTTGGTGAAGGATCCGAAGGGCTCCATTCTCTGTTTTGTCGGGCCTCCGGGCGTGGGCAAGACCTCGCTCGGCATGTCGATCGCCAAGGCGACGGGCCGCAAGTTCGTGCGCCTCTCGCTGGGCGGCGTGCGCGATGAAGCCGAGATCCGCGGGCATCGCCGCACCTACATCGGAGCGTTGCCGGGCCAGATTCTGCAGATGATGAAGAAGGCGGGCACGAAGAATCCGGTGTTCATGCTGGATGAAATCGACAAAATGTCCACCGATTTCCGCGGCGACCCATCGGCGGCGCTGCTCGAAGTGCTGGATCCGGAACAGAACTACATGTTCATGGATCACTACCTCGATGTGGAATACGATCTGAGCCAGGTGTTCTTCATCGCCACGGCGAACGTGCTGCACACGATTCCGCCGGCGTTGCAGGACCGCATGGAAGTGATCCGCCTTTCGGGTTATACGGAACTCGAAAAGATGGAAATCGCCAAGCGCTTTCTGGTGCCGAAACAAAAGACGCAGGCGGGCTTGGGCGATACGGCCATTGAGTTTCAGGATGAAGGCCTGCAGGAATTGGTGCACTACTACACGCGCGAGGCCGGCGTCCGCAACCTGGAGCGCGAAGTAGGCAACGTCTGCCGCAAGATCGCCCGCAAGGTGGTGGTGGCCAAGACGAAGAAGGAAAAGCTGGATAAGGTGACCGTGAAGCCGGCGACGGTGAACGAGTTGCTGGGGCCGCAGAAGTTCCGCGATCTCTCGACGGAGAAGAAGAACGAAGTCGGCGCCACGATGGGCCTGGCGTGGACGGAAGTCGGCGGTTCGCTGCTGACCACGGAAGCGACGATCATGGAAGGCCGGGGCAAGCTGACCACGACGGGCAAGCTCGGCGACGTGATGCAGGAGTCGGCGCAGGCGGCGATGAGCTATGTCCGTTCACGGGCGCATGCGCTGGGTTTGGCGCGCGATTTCTACCGCCATCTGGATATCCACCTGCACGTTCCGGAGGGAGCGATTCCGAAGGACGGACCGTCGGCGGGGATCACCATCGCCACCAGCATCACGAGTGCACTGACATCCATTCCGGTTCGCGGCGACATCGCCATGACGGGAGAGATTACGGTGCGCGGTAAGGTGTTGGCCATCGGCGGTCTGAAGGAAAAGCTGCTGGCGGCGCATCGTTACGGCATTCTCGAGATCGTGTTGCCCAAGGATAACGAGAAGGATCTGCCGGACATACCCGAATACATCCGAAAGGACATGAAGCTGCACTTCGTGGAAAGCATGGACGAAGTGTTGAAGCTGGCTCTGGAGCGGGAGATTGAACCGCTGCCGATCACGCCGGCCACACCTGGCGCGGAGATCGCGCGGGCCGAAGACAAACTGACGCACTAATGAAAACCAAGCGCGGGGATGGCAGACATCCCCGCGCCGGAATTGAGTACCCCACATGGTTGCCGCTGAGTTTATAATAGGGGCAGAAACGCCGGATCTGTTTCCGGTAAGCCGTCTCCCCGAAGTGGCGTTCCTGGGGCGCAGCAACGTCGGGAAATCCAGTCTGATCAACCGTCTGGTGGATCAAAAGGGGCTGGCGCGAACCAGTTCCAAGCCCGGCTGCACGCAGGCGATCCAGTTCTACCGGGTCGGGACGGAATGGCAATTTGTAGACTTGCCGGGGTATGGATACGCAAAAGTCTCCCGAGAACAATCGAGCCAGTGGAAGCATCTCATCGAGAGTTATCTCACGGAGAGATCGCAGTTACGCCTGTGCCTGTTGTTGTTGGACGCACGGCGGGGCTGGATGGAAAGCGACCTGGAATTGAAGCAGTGGCTGGAGCATTGGGAGAGACCCTATCTGGCCGTGGCGACGAAGGTTGACAAGTTGAAAACACAGCGCGAACGAGCGCAATCGAAAGCGGCATTGACTGAGCCGGAGCTCAAGCAGGAACCGCTGGCTTTCTCGGCCGTAACCGGCCAGGGAGTGAGGGAAATTTGGCAAGCGATCACGAACACAAAGAACAACCACCCGTAACGGGTCCCACCGAAGAGACAATGGCCGACCCACCCACCGAGGCCAAAGCTGCCGAGAAAGCGGAAACCAAAGCCGCCAACGGCAAAACAGAAACCAAGGGCGAGGGCAAGGGCGAAGG